>NZ_AHYZ01000102.1 GCF_000255495.1 Liquorilactobacillus vini DSM 20605 | reverse complement strand
CGTTTCCAAAAATTATATATGAAGGTTAATTCAGGTGTGGTAAGATGTTTATAGATCATTTGTGGTTACCTCTCTTTTGATTAGGGATATTCAAAAGTCTACCACAAATGGCTTTTTTATTTCTAACTTAATTTTACAAACGACGACAATTAAATCACTTAATATCTTCCCTAGCTCGTTAACTGCTTCTGGTAGTACCTCTTATTCATTGGAGCACGGCACAAATCGGTTTTGCTGATCATCTGATGATAAATGAATACTATTCGACAATGATCATCATCATTGTCCTGATTACCTTGATCGCATCACTCTTCTTAAAAGTCGTGATCGCTAAAAATCAAAAAAATACGGTCCCTAATCAAAATTGATTTCGGTTAGATCTGCTTTTCCTATCTCTTTAATTAATTTCTGATTAGCAGTCGGCCATTTTAAAGATTGCAAATTTGCAGTGAAAGATTTAAAGAAGAAAAGGTTTATTTGTTCCATAGTTTCAATCAAAGTCGATTAGTTTTAGGCAGGTGTTAAGTTTTTCTCGGTAACTGCAGAAAATGACTTTTTCTCTAGCTTAACCATTCTAAAATATCTTTACCAATCTACCAATTACCAAACTACTTAACACCATGGACTTGAAAATAATTGAAAAATTTTAAACTCTGCTTTCAATAAATGATTTAAACCCTTTAAAACTTGCATAATTTCTAATCCAGTTTCAATCATAGAGGTCTACTACCTTTCTTTGCTTTTAATTGATCTAATTAGAAAGCCAGCGAACTTCTTTTTATTTGAAACTCTCTTACTAAAAAATTCTACACAAATATCTTCAACCGTTTTCACTAAAATTTTCAAATCTTTTGAAAAATCTTACAAAGATTATTCTTTTATGGTATTATGACCAATTGTGAAAAAAAATCTGCTTTAAGAAAGAGGTATTATTTTATTCATGGAACAACAAACAACAATGAGTTCATCGCGGCCCCGTGTCTTGGTCAAGCATCCCGCTCTCGCCATAGCCAGTATGCTGATTGGCGCTTTTGTCGGAATGTTTAGTGAAACCTCATTAAATATCGCCCTGCCAAAATTAATGGCCAGTCTGAACATTTCGACAGCCACTGTTCAGTGGTTGGTGACCGGCTATATGTTGATCATTGGGATTATTCTCCCTTTAAACAGTTTGATCACTAAATGGTTCTCCACTCGTCAGGTCGTTATTTTCGGCTTGGTGGATTTTCTAGTTGGTGCAGTGATTGCCGCTTTAGCACCTAGTTTTTCGATTCTGTTATTCGGTCGGATGATTCAAGGGGTAGCTACTGGTTTACTCTTACCATTAATGTTCACAGTTGCCATGCAGGTTTCCGCACCCGCTAAGCTTGGAGCAACTATGGGGATTTGCACAATGGTCATCATGTTTGCTCCCGCCATTGGTCCGACTTTGACTGGTTTGATTCTGGCTAAACTATCTTGGCACTGGATTTTCTGGGCTTTCGTCCCATTTCTTGTGATTGCGCTGATTTTTGCCTTTACATCATTAGAAAACGTCGGTAATCTCAGCAAACCAAAGATTGATGTTATTTCCATCTTAACGAGCGTCGTTGGCTTTGCCAGCATCGTGATATCCGTCAGTTTTGCTAGTTCAAAGGGCTGGGGTTCACTAGGCCTATTGCTATTTGGAATCATTGTATTAGCCATCTATGCCTATCGTCAAGTACACATCGCAGAACCTATTTTAAACTTGAAGATCTTCGCTAACTCAGCATTTCGGACCGGTGCTTTGATGGTTATGTTGGACTTCGGTATCATTCTGTCAACAATGTATATCCTACCAATGTATATGCAAAAAGGGCTGCTGTTGCCAGTTGCAATGACGGGGATCATCATGTTACCTGGTGGAATTGTTAATGCATTTGTTTCAGCTGTTTCCGGTAATCTGTTTGACAACTTTGGTGCTAAATGGTTATCACGGTTAGGTTTTCTAATTGCACTAATTGGTTCCATTATGTTATTGACGACCAGTACCCAAACTACTGTAGCCTTTATAATTGTTGCTCACGTCATTTTGATGATTGGCTGTCCTCTAGCTATGTCACCATCCCAAACGCATGCTCTAAGTGCCTTAAAGAGTCCTGCGTCATCAAGCGATGGCAGCACTATCATGAATACATTGCAACAAATCACCGGTGCGATTTCAACCGCCTTAGCAACCAGTTTACTTGGTATCGGCGAAGCCGCCAGCCAAGCTAACGCGCAAGGCGCCTTCACTGCCGGGGTGCACATGGCCGTTTATCTACCAATTGCACTGTCAGTAATTGCGTTGATCATTACATTTACAACGCATTCATTTAAAGAGCAGGATTAATGATTCACGCTTAACGTCATAAACAAGTTGTCATTTCTAGTGCCTAAGTTCTAGAAAAAATGTTCTTATAATTTATTAGTCTTGCTAATAGACATTCAACTTCACAGCAAAGACACAGCATTTACTTTTTAAATTGCCTGTACGCTTGATAGAAAATTTTTGCATTTTTTTAAAGTAAAATTAAAACGTAATCAATTTTAAATAATTAAATTATATTATAACTAATCAATACGGGAAACTGGTTGAACAAATAAGTAAACTAAGTAAGCACTTAATAATCGACCGTTCAAAAAATGATCGATTAATCTCATTTAAGATCTGTTGGTCAGTTGCTACATTCCTAACTTGAAAAGCTTTAGTAAGAACCAAAATCTGCAGCTCGAAAGATCTATCCATTTTAATTTAAACAACATCAGTTTTATCTATCAGAAAAGCACTTTACCATTTTATTATTTCATTACGATGAGATAGTTTTCCCGCGGAAGAGGTACTTATTTATAAGTGATCGATGGTTGGTTATTAGGTATTTACAGAAGAATAACTGGCAAAAGCTTTTTATCTGAATGATGTGATCAGTAAAGATCCTGATATTGCTGCTATACCGATTATTTGAAATAAACAGTCACAAAAAGGGTTCCCTCAAACCAAGCTGATTCTTGATTTAAGGAAACCCTTTTTATTCGCAAATTTTTATTTCAGTAAAAATTCTTTATCGCCAATTGGATCTTGCGATGTCAAAATCTTCGGACCATCTTTGGTAATCGCCAAAGTATGTTCATACTGAGCGGATAAGCTGTGATCGGCAGACACGTAGTATTCCCAACCAGTTTCTGGTACGACTTTAGTTTCCAAGCCCCAATCACCGCCAGCATTAACCATCGGCTCGATCGTAATGACCATTCCTGGGCGCAATCGCAAGCCATGATGCTTGACACCATAATGATAAACTTCTGGATCTTCATGAACAGATGGTCCAATGCCATGGCCGATCAGTTCACGGACATCACCCATAAGATTTTTGTTTTCGACGTAATCTTGAATGGCAAAACCGATATCACCCATGCGATTACCTGGCTGAGCCTGCTTAATCCCTAGATACAAAGCTGTATGAGTAACTTCCATCAAGTGATCGATCTCAGGTGTTGATTCACCGATTACATAAGTCCAGGCTGAATCACTTTGATAGCCATGCCAATTAACACAAAAATCTACTTTAACCAGATCATGATTCTTTAATTTTAAGCCCTTCCGCGGTGTTGCATGGGCAACTTCATCATTGATACTGATACAAGTCGCATATTTGTAACCATCAACTCCCTTTTCTGAAGCAGTTGCATCATGTGCCTGAATGAAGCTATCAATTAATTGTTCAATTTCCCAGGTATCCATCCCAACATGCAATTTAGGTTTCAACATTTTGTGAGCTGCTGCTAAAATTGCACCTGAATGCGCCATACCTTCAATTTCTCGTTGTGATTTTAAAGTAAGCAAAAAAAAATCTCCTTTTGATTTAAAATTAGATTCAGCTATATTATACGCTTTAAAAATTTAAAAACTGCTTAAAAATTCTGCCAACCATGATTTATTAAGTCCATTTGTTGCTTAGGTAATTGCGAGACATACGGATTGCCTGCCACAAAAAAGCGCAATGGCTTGTCAGTCCATGAGCCACGCCGGCTGACACCAACTCGCGGAGCACTAATAATTTTTTGTGGCCGGTAGCCTTTGCCCAAATCAAGCTTCAAACTTCCCTGATTTAAAAGAGTTAAATTCAAAGTACGATCGACAATTCCTAAGGCTTCAGTTAATTTTCCGGGACCATTAGTTAACTCAAAACCATGTTTTAACCGATTTTTCTTCATTATTTCCTTACCAATAATCGGCTCAATCCCACGAATTAGGATTCCTTGAGGTACCTCGCGTTGCTGCGTAATAAAATTAAGCATCATTCGACCACGTAATGAAAAAATATAAATCATTCCTGGCGGACCATATAAAGCTTCATTGGCTGGGCTTCGATGCCCC
This sequence comes from Liquorilactobacillus vini DSM 20605, assembly GCF_000255495.1. Lineage (GTDB taxonomy): Bacteria > Bacillota > Bacilli > Lactobacillales > Lactobacillaceae > Liquorilactobacillus > Liquorilactobacillus vini. Next base: position 2,039 of record NZ_AHYZ01000102.1, on the reverse strand, counting down.
CGATAAGCATGTGCAGTTGAATCCTTTTGACCTAAATAAGCCTCTGTTTCAACGATCAATGCTGCCATTTCACCTTTTTGACTCTGATAAATCATTTTCTTTCCCAAGAGCTGCTGGGCAATGATTTCAGTCGGCTGTTGGGAAAAAAATAATTCTAAATTGCTGATTTTGTATTCTCCTTTGCCAATAATTTTTCCTGTCTAACTTAAACACTGTTTATAATTTTATTTTAACACGCATCATAAAATCTACCTCTTCAAAATGTAAGCAAAAAAAGTTGTATAATATAAGAAGTATACTATTTAAAAGCAAAGGACTGGTGAAGATCCATGCTGGATATTGGGTTTGCTTTACCGCTTCCGCCGCCTGTTTGAGGATTTGGTTTCTTTGATAACTTTTGTTTAAATAAAGGAGAGGTAAATTTGATTGAAGCAATTAATTTAAAAACCGGCATGATTTTTGAAAAAGATGGAAAATTAATCAAAGTATTGGAAACAAATCATCACAAACCCGGCAAGGGCAACACCGTTATGCAAATGAAGCTCAATGATGTTCGTTCCGGTGCGATTGTCCAAACAACAATGCGACCAACGGAAAAAGTCGAATTGGCGATTGTTGACAAAAAAACTGCTCAGTATTTATATCGCCAAGATGATGTTGCATATTTTATGGATATGGAAACTTATGAACAATATGAGGTTCAAGTTAAAACCATTAAAACCGAATTTAATTATTTAGTTCCTAATCTAGAAGTTCAACTCAACTTTTGCCAAGGCGAATTAATCGGTATAGATTTACCAACAACGGTTGACTTAAAAGTAGCTGAAACTGAACCTAATATTAAAGGTGCAACAGCAGCTAGCGGTGGTAAACCAGCAACAATGGAAACTGGCTTAGTTGTCACGGTCCCAGATTTTATTGAAAAAGGTGAACTTTTAACAATCAACACAACAGATGGCACATACAAGCAACGGGCACAAAATTAGATTTTTTATTTTAACGTGGTCAAAAAATTTGCACCACGTTTATTTTTTTCTTACAATTAAAATAAATCGATTATTTTTAAGGAGGCTTGTTTTAATGAAAGAAATAAAACTAGGGGAAACTTCTTTTAAAACATCTGCAATTGCTTTAGGAATTATGCGAATGAATACGCTAACACCACAAGCTGCTGCTAAAACACTCAAAACAGCTGTCGAATCTGGCATCAATTACATTGATTCTGCTGATATTTATGGTCAAGGAAAATCAGAAGAAATTTTTTGTCAAGCACGAAAACTAGCTGGAATTAGCCGTGATCAATTGTTTATTCAATCCAAGGGGGGCATTATTGTAAGCCCCGAGCGCAGTCATGGTAATTATGTTTTTGGCAAACGCTATGATTTTTCGAAGCAGCATTTGCTTGAAACTGTTGATGGAATTTTGCAACGTTTAGGAATTGATTACTTAGATTCTTTTTTGCTTCATCGGCCTGATCCGTTAATGGAGCCAAGTGAAGTTGCAGCTGCTTTTGACGAATTACAACGAACTGGCAAAGTTCGGCACTTTGGAGTTTCAAATTTTAATCCGCAGCAAATTGAGTTTTTGCAAAATAACTTAAGTCAACGATTATTAATTAATCAATTGCAGTTTAGTATTATGCATACCGGAATGATTGATGCTGGTTTACATGTTAACATGCAAGATAATCGCAGTATTGATCATGATGGAGGAATTTTAGAATATGCTCGCTTAAAAAAAATTACGATTCAAGCTTGGTCACCTTTTCAATACGGTATGTTTGCTGGAACCTTTATTGATAATCCCAAATTTGAGCGTTTAAATCAAGTTTTAGCCTATCTTGGACAAAAGTATCAAGTATCTAAAAATGCAATTGCTACTGCTTGGATCCTGCGTCACCCAGCTAATATTCAGGTAATTCTGGGGACAATGAATCCGCAACACATTATTGATAGTGCCGCTGGCGCAGATATTACATTATCTCGTCAAGAATGGTATGACATTTATTTTGCTGCTGGTAATGATCTCCCATAAAAATT
>NZ_AHYZ01000103.1 GCF_000255495.1 Liquorilactobacillus vini DSM 20605 | reverse complement strand
AGCAATGAGATTTAAGGAATTGGCAAAACGATTTACCCATCAAGTTAAGGACAAATTATCAAGTCTCAAGCTTTTTGAGAAAGTCCAGGCACCGCATATAGGAGTTCTGCAAGGTAGGATAGTTCAAGATGCGCCAAGCAGTTCGGCGATTGGAAGACTAGCAAAGATCTTTTAGAATAGTTAAGATGAGAAAAGATTCAATTTTTGGAGCTACCGAGAGAAACTTGACACATA
>NZ_AHYZ01000104.1 GCF_000255495.1 Liquorilactobacillus vini DSM 20605 | reverse complement strand
CCATTACTTCTATCTCTCCAAAGGCTGGAACTTCTATTAAGGTATACACTTTTTGATCTTTTACTTTCTCATACTGAACTACATGCTCATCAAGTCTAGGAATAAAACCTGATGGTAATTCAACCAACGATTTACGTTTCCAAGGTAGAAAATTGCGCAAAATCATATAATTTTTATTTTCATCGGTCTTTCGACTATTTAATTTGTGCAAACCCTTTTTCAGTGATTTAACTTTGTTAAACAAATATTCAAATTCCTGATAGGCATCTTTATATACTTCACAGATAGCCGATCCTGGTAAAATATCATGAAATTGATTACGTAACAAGATTATCCATAATTCATAAATTTCTTTTGAAGGATATGGAACTTTTTCTCTAATAAAAGCTTCTACATATTGAATTTCTAATCTTCTTAAAGCATATTCAGCCTTCCGATTAAGCTTTTTTATTTTAGCCTGAGACGTATATGTTCCTCGATGATATTCAAGATAAAGTTCACCTTTCCATGTATGCAATAAGGACTTGCGTGAAAAAATATTTTGCTTTAATTTCTCTAAATATTGATCTACACGACCAAATTTTATTTCTGGCATGCCAGGAAGTGAGTTTAAAATTTTAACATCTTTTATTTCTTCTCTTGTAGGTCCTCCTCCACCATCACCAAATCCAAAGGGCAATAATAAATTGTCATTAATTCTTTTATCTTGATAGACTGCATAAACTCCATGAATAGTGTGCGGAGTAATTTGTCCATTATACGTAAAAGCTAAATCATTTTTCTTTTTAAGATCTGCATCCGGCTCTGGAGTAATAATAAATTGTGTTAAAACAGTTGAACCATCAATACCACTCCAAAGAAATGTATCATGTGGAATACGATTGGTATCATTCCAGCTAAGCTTTGAAGTTATAAAATTAGTAATATCAAAGCCACGTAAAATTTGTGGTAAAGATGCAGAATATCCAAAAACATCCGGTAACCATAGAACATTTTGTTTTGTACCTAACTTTTTAAAAAAGCTTTTCCCGTACAAAAATTGTCTTGTTAATGATTCTCCAGAAGGGATATTAGTATCGGGTTCTAGCCAAGTTGAACCATCAGCTTCCCATCTTCCTTCTTTAATATACTTTAAAACTTTTTTATATAACTCCAAGTGGTCACTTTTTAAAAACTGATAATCCTGTGCAGTCGATTGAAAAAAACAATATTCAGGAAATTCATCCATTAATCTAAGAACTGTTGCAAATGATCGAGTAATTTTTTCTCTCGTATGACATAAGCGCCATAACCATGCAACATCAATATGGGTATGACCAATTACTGTAACTTCGTAAGGTTCTTTATAGTTTCCATATTTATCAATAAATTTTTTTATATTCCTATTAACTTCACAACTTTCTAAAGTTACAGTATCAGCTGTTTCCGTTGCCCAGTCGAATCTTTTAAAAATATCATCCAAAAGATTTTGATACTTATATTTTAAAGGATCATCCTCACTTAACTCTTCCTCCACTAAAATAATATTGCGTAAATAATCGTAACAATTTAATACTTCTTTACTAACAAAACCTTCCTTTAAATCTCTCAAGATATATGTTTGTGAAACTGGGCTACCTCCTCCTTCTAATCCTGTCCACAATCTAAGACAAATTTCAGTTGCTTTACTAAAATCATTAAGATCTAAATAAATATTCTGATGATTACTATCAATTCCCTGATAAATTTTTTTGTTAAGATAGACTAAACCCTCATAACCAGAATTATTCCCATTACCTGTTCGTCCTAAATCAGCATGAACGAGATAAAAACTTTCCGATTTTTTCACTGGTAATTTTAAATTAAATCTAATCCAATAATAATTATCCCTACCACTCCAAGAATTTCCGACTTTTATTTTTTTCCACTTTAAATTTTCAAAAGCACCTTTTTGCTTCTCAATGGCCATTTCCATATTATTAATATCATGCAAATTAAAACTTATATAATCATGAAAATAGTTTAGTTGTTGTTTTACTTTTGTTCTAAAAAAATCTGAATTTCTAGTCACTAAGAATCACCTCATAAATTAATTTTTCATATTATTTAAAATATTAGTCAGTGAGATTGTGCCCCCAGCTATTGATTGATCGGCACAACCATAATATATTGTAATCTGATCTTTTTCCAAAAAAGAACCACAAGTAAAAACAACATTGGGCAAAAAGCCTTTCAACTCATAAGGTGCTTTAGGCTCCAAAAACGGAATTTTGGTTCTTCCAATAATTTTTGTTGGATCATTTAAAGATAACAACATAGCTCCCAAACAATAACGATCATTTACATCTGCCGCATGATAAATCACTAACCACCCATTATCAGTTTTAATTGGCGGTCCACCCGCTCCTACACGACCATTATCCCAATATGTGTTACCTGATTTTAAAAAGAGACGATGCTCACCCCAATGTATCAAATCAGGCGATTTACTAATCCACATATTATTATTTGCAGTTGATGGACGGTTTAATGCATAGTAACTGCCATTTATTTTTTCAGGAAAAATAACAACATCTTTATTATCAGGAAGAAAGATTGTTCCAAAATCTTTATATGATTTAAAGTTTTGTGTTGATACTAATCCTACGGAAACACCTTGTGGAGAAACTTCACTAAAGTTAAGGTAATAAATTGAACCTATTTTAGTACAGCGTGCATCTTCAATACCGTAAGTTTGTAAACTATTATGAGGGTAAATAAAAGGTTCTGAAAGAATCTTAAAATGAATACCATCATTACTGTAAGCAAGCCTCAAATATGATATAGATGTTAAAAAAGTTGGTAAGCTGTCAAAACCCTTTTTAGGGATAAAAGCTCTTACATCCTTTCGCTCATATTTTGAATCATCCAAACTTTTTATTTTGGTAGTTTGGCTAGCAACATCGAAAAAAGGAACCTTAAATTCATTTTTCTTAGCTTGTGGCGCTTCAGCTACTCTCAAAATTAAAATAGTATAACTTTTAAATTTTGCCACTGCTGCATTAAAAACTCCGATAACTTTGTAATTTTCATTAACCGGTTTTATTTCTGTAGGAGTAATTAATGGATTCTCTTTAAATCTAATAAACATTATTTTCTCTCTTCTTTCAATTTTCATAAAAAGTCACAATTATAGTTAAACTTGGCTATTTGAATTTCACAATCACTTACCCCAGCCATGAGTATAATATTATTTTTACCGTTTTTAAAAATACCTGATGGGAAGACTATATCTTTCAAATCATTACGTTTAGCTGGCCCTTCCAAAAAGTCTTTTCGTTCTGCAATTATTTTTTCTCCAAAAATGACTTTCTGTTTTAAATCAATATATGCAGCTAATACATAATAATGGCGAACATTATTTTTATAACAAGCTATATGTCCAATTATGAAAATTACATCAGGTGTTACTTCTATAGCCTGATTAACTCCTCCCCAAGTACCATTGGCAAAATTATTTTTTAACAATTCAGCATTTAAAATGCTCTTAGCATCTAGTTGGTCAAAATCGCTAATCACTAAAATTCCAATTTTCCCATCACCCGTCGCAGGATTTTGCGGTCGCGTAAAAACAACCAGGTTGCCATCCTTTAATTGTAAAAGCCTTATGTCTTTCATACCTTTTGGGCCTTTAAAAATTCTCTTAAAAGTAAAGTCCTCTTCTATTTGAAAAACCTCAGTCCACCAAACTGGACCTAGTTTATTTTGAAAATTAACTTTTACTCCTCCAAGATAATTTTCATTAGCAATCTTAAAAATAAAAGGATCTTGAAGAGGCAAATTAACATTTTCTTTAAATTTATAAAAATTGCCATCATTTTTCTCTAAAAAACAAGTTTTGGATTTTTCTGAATTTCTTTCCTCGGTCCTTACTGCTATTATTTTTTTACCTTTAAAGCAAAACTCAGTTGAAGGATTATATACATCTTTATTTTTTGAAAATTTAAATTTTAAATCTTCTGGTTCTGAAATATCCTGACGTAAACGATGATTCTTTAACATTTGATCAATATTTTCCAATTTAATCACCACTATTGATTTTTAATTTTTAAATCTTAAATTTCAATTGATATCTTTTTATGATGTCTTCTTATTTTAAAGCAAACTGCATCCCTTTTTGAAAATTTCTAGAGAATATCAAAAATAAAATAATTAATGGAGTAGTTAACATTACAGATGCAGCATACATTGGACCCGCATAACTTCCATATGGTCCAAACATACTCGACAATAAAACATTAAGGGTAACTGTTCTATTACTTTTAGAAATAATCATATCCCACAAAAGAGTTGTCCAGCGCTCGGTATACAAGAATAAAAAAATTACTGTAGTAATTGACTTTGACATTGGAATAACAATTTTCATAAGTATTTGAAGATCTGTAGCACCATCTAGTTTTGCTGCTTCAATCAAAGAGTCAGGAATTGCTTTAAAAAAATTAGTATACATAAATATAGCCCACATACTTACAGCTGTTGGTAAAATCATGGCTTTAAATGTATCGCTCCATCCAACCTTTGTAACCTCTAAAAATTGAGGAATTAAAAGAATCATAGCTGGAAAAAACATCTGAAATATAATAAAACCATTAATAAATTTTTTACCTCTAAAGCGAATTTTCGCTAAAGCATACGCTGCCATTGAAGAAAATACCATCATAAATAACACGCTAACAGTTGTTACAAAGAATGTATGTCCTAATGCTGCAAGCCATGGCTCCGCAAGACCAGTTGATCCTCCTGAAAAAAGCCATTTCCATGAACGTAACGTATAATGAGCAGGAATAAAGCTTTTATCAACATCCGTCCATTTTGCAAACGAATTTAACAACATATACAAATATGGGTAAATCATTAATAATAAGAAAATTATTGTTATAATATAGTTTATTTTATAGCCTTTTTTTCTAATTCCAACTATAATGTTTCCCCCATTTTTCTATCATTTTTTGTAATACAGTTATTGATAAGAATGTAATAACTGCCGCAATTAAAGCCTCGGCAGAAGCATATCCCGATTTTAAGTTCTCAAAAGCATCTTTATAAATTTGCATTTGCCAAGTATTTGTTGCACCATTAGGCCCACCACCTGTTAACTGGTAAACTTCAGTAAATACCCCAAAACAGGTGCCAATCGCTAAAATTAAAACTGTATATAGCGATGGATACAAAAGTGGTACAGTTATCTTCCAAAATTGTTTCCATTTAGTTATGCCATCCAATGAAACTGCTTCATATATTTCCTTATCAATATTGCCAAGACCTGAAAATAAAATTAGCCCATAATAGCCTGACATTTTCCAAGCAATCATTATTGAAATTACCAAAAGGGCAGTAAAAGGTTGATTTTGTATATCTAAATCAATTCCAAAATGCCCTAAGAAAGTGTTAATTGGCCCATTAGATGATAACAATCCCTTTACAATTAAAGAAGTAACAACTCCACTTGAAAGATATGGAAGAAAAAAAGCAACTAGAAACAAACCTCTAAATTTTGGTAATTTATTTACAAGTATTGCAATTATCATTGAAAAGCACAAAGATATTGGTACAAACAAAATAAGGAATTCATATGAAACCCAAAAAGCTTCGTGTACTCCGGAACTTCTAATTGCAACCCAGAAATTATTCAACCCAATAAATTTTATACTTGGAGAAATAAGGTTCCAATTTGTAAGCGCTAACCAAAACGACCATACTAAGGGTATTAAGAAAAAAATAATCGTGAAGATTATGTATGGGCTTATAAAAGCCCATCCAAGTTTATTATTATAACGTTTCATATTACAAAGCCTCTTTAAGTGCCTTTTCCATAGTATTCCATGCTTTTTTAGGCGTTAAGCTTCCTTTAAGTGCAGGAATCCAACCTTTATTGCCAAGAGTCTCTTGCAAATCATTGTAATTTTTGTTATTCATAGAAGGTATTGAATAAGGAATATATTTAGCATAAACTTTCAACTCTTTATTCTTATTAAAATATGACTTAAATTCTTTATTGGTAGATAAATCATCTCGTGCAGGTAACAAATCTGTTGTTTTCATCAACTTTAGATCATTTGTGGAACTGCTATAAACGTAGCTTAAAAATTTTATTGCTGCTTTTCTTTGAGCTGTTGTAGCTTTACTATAAATTACAACTCCCTTTGCATCTGAATATGTTTTAATATTTTTAGCATTTTTCATAGAATTCGGAACAGGAATATTTGAAATCTTATATGTTTTTCCATAAACCAAATTTTTATATTTTTCATTCCAAGTTGGAATAGTTGATGGAGCTACAAATGTCATTAAACTATTGCCTCTTTCAAATGGATCTGTGGAGCTTTGAGTAACCAATTGGCCTTCTTTATATAAAGTATTAGCAAAAGTAAACGACTTAATTCCAGCTTTTTCATTCCCCTCAAACTTATTTCCATTAATGAATTCTGCACCATTGCTTGCTGCATAGTAAAGTGGAAAGAAATCAAACCATCTCTGATATCCTGTTGGATCAATGGTATACGAATCAGACCATACAACTTTTTTTGAATTTGAACTTTTTAATAAAGTTGCAACTTTTTGAACATCATTATATGTTTTTGGTAATTTATTTATACCTAAGCTCTTTAACTCATCAGTCCTCCAAGCTGTTAACACAGGATCCGCATATAAAGGTAAGACATATTCATTTTCCCCTGAAAATGTCCAATTACTCATAGTTTTTGTCATATGACGATTCTTAATAATTTTTGTTGTACCTG
>NZ_AHYZ01000105.1 GCF_000255495.1 Liquorilactobacillus vini DSM 20605 | reverse complement strand
GTTTTTTTTGGCTGGAATTCAAACTGGAAAAAGAACAATTTTTATGCTACATTATAGTAGATGTAGATTACATTCAAAGGAGGTAGGACTTTGTACAATTTTCTATTAACGCTCTTGATAATTGTTTCAATTCTAATTATTGTAGCAGTTATGATGCAGCCAGCTAAAAATGATAATGCTGCAACCGCACTTTCTGGAGGGGCGCTTGATTTGTTTAGTAAACAGAAGCCTCGTGGATTTGAAGCATTTATGCAGAAAGTAACAGTCGTTTTAGGTGTTCTGTTCTTTGCACTTTCATTGGCTTTGGTTTTTATTTCATCACATTGAGCGAAAACCTCCTGCTAAAAATTGCCGGGGGTTTTAATTTTGATAAATAAATTAATAATTTATCATGAATATTTTGAAATAGTACGAGGAATTAAATGGATAAAGAAAAAATAAGTGAAAGTTTATTAAATATTTTAAAAAACTCTCCTGACCAAGAGTTTCAAGTCCAGGAATTAGCTGATGATTTAATGATGCAGCGAGCAGATCAGTTTAAATTGATTGTTCAAACTCTTACAAAACTTGAACGTCAGAAAAAGGTTATTTTGAATCAGAATGGTGCTTTTACCATTGCTAAGGATGATTCAATGTTGACGGTTGTTGGGGAGTTTCACGCGACAGATCGGGGCTTTGGCTTTGTCAGTGTTGATCCCGAAAAGCAGGATTATTTTATTAATCCCACTCAAACAATGGCAGCCTTAAATGGTGATCAAGTTGAAGTTGCCGAATTGAAGGCACCTGATTCAAAAACTGGTCGTGGACCAGAAGGGAAAATTGTTGCCATCGTGCAGCATGCTTTAACGCATGTTGTTGGAGAATTTTTTATTGATCCAACTCAACATTATGATGAAAGTACCATTGGTGAAATTAAGCTAAAAGATAAAAAATTAGCTCATTATCGTTTCTTAGTAAATGATCAAGGCTTGCATCCAGTTACCGGGGAAGTTATTTTGGCTGAAATAACAGCTTATCCAAATTCTCATTTACCGGGAATTTTAAAGGGGATAGCTACAAAAGTTATTGGGAATGTTAACGATCCAGGTATTGATATTTTACAAGTTGTTTATCAACATGATTTGCCAACAACATTTCCAGAAGACGTTATGCAGCAAATTGCAAATATATCAGATCAAGTGACTGAAGAGGAAAAACGTGGACGTCGTGACTTAACGCAGCAAAAATTAGTCACAATTGATAGTATTGAATCTAAAGATTTAGACGACGCAGTAACTGCTTGGAAACTTCCAAATGGAAATTTTCATTTGGGAGTGCACATTGCAGATGTTTCTCATTATGTTGTTCCAGGGACACCATTAGATGATGAAGCGTTTAAACGAGGAACTTCGGTTTATTTAGCAGATCGCGTGATTCCGATGCTGCCGCCAAAGCTTTCGAATGGAATTTGTTCTTTAAATCCTCAAGTTGAACGTCTGGCAATGAGTTGTGAGATGGAAATTAATCCATTGGGACAAGTAGTTCGGCATGAAATTTTTCCCAGTGTTATTAAGACGAGTGAACGAATGACATACAAAGCAGTTAATAATATTTTAGAGTCGCACGATGAGAAGACAATTAAACGTTATCAAGAATTAGTTTCAATGTTTGAAACGATGGCTGAGTTGCATAAGGTTTTGAAAAAGATGCGTCGTCAGCGCGGAGAAATTGAATTTGAAGATGATGAAGCACAAATTATTCTCGATTCTAAGGGCCATCCAGTTGACATTGTTTTGCGTCAACGAGGAATTGGTGAAAAAATGGTTGAGTCATTTATGTTGGCTGCAAACGAGACAGTTGCAGCTCATTTTCGAAAGTTGAATGTTCCGTTTATTTATCGAATTCATGAAAATCCTAAGCCGGAAAAAATGATGTCATTTTTTGAAGCTCTTTCAAGCATTGGAATTCAAGTTAAGGGATCATTGAAGGACATTCGGCCTAAAATGTTGCAAGGAATTATCAAAAAAGTTGCTGGTCAACCAGAGGAGACAATGGTTTCAACAATGCTGTTGCGTTCAATGCAGCAAGCTAAGTATGCACCAGAACCATTAGGACATTTTGGGTTGGCGGCAGCTGATTACACACATTTTACTTCGCCAATCAGACGTTATCCAGACTTGCTGGTTCACCGTTTAATCAGGCATTACTCAGAAAATGGTATTAATGAGGCAGCTCAAGCAGAAGTTAAAGATCAAATTCCAATAATCGCTGTTCATAGTTCACAAATGGAGCGAAAAGCGATTGATACGGAACGAGAAACAGATGCAATGAAAAAGGCTGAGTACATGGCTGATCACGTCGGTGAAGAATTTGATGCAGTTGTTAGTTCAGTGACCAAATTTGGGATTTTTGTTGCTTTACCAAATACGATTGAAGGATTAGTGCATATTAGTGAAATGCATGATGATTTTTATGAGTATTTGGAAAAACAATTAGCTTTAGTTGGCAGAAGAACCAAACGAACCTTTAGAATTGGTCAACCAATCAGAGTTAAACTCTTGTCGGTTGATGTTGATCAAAAGGAAGTCAACTTCAAAATTCTGAATCCACAGGATGCACCTAAGACAAATTTATTGAAGAAATATGGTAATTCCGAGCAGAGTCAAAGATTCAATAATCATCACCGAACTGGACGGAATGGTAAAAAAAGTTTCCATTCAAACCAACGTGCGGGCTTTAAACCGTTTAAAGATAAGTTTAAAAAATCGCATTGATTTTTACTTATTAAGGGAGAGGGGTGAGATAATTGTTAAAGAAAAATCAGCCTTTGAATCGGCCATTAGCTCAAAATAAAAAAGCAAACCATGATTATAATATTTTAACTACTTTTGAAGCTGGCATGGTGTTAACAGGAACCGAAATCAAATCAGTTCGTGCTCGGAGAGTAAATTTGAAAGATGGCTTTGCTCAAATTAGAAACGGTGAGGTTTGGTTAATGAATGTTCATATCTCTCCTTATGATCAAGGCAATCAATTTAATCACGATCCATTACGTAATCGCAAATTATTATTGCATAAAAAAGAAATTTTGCGCTTGGGTAACCAATTGAATGATAAAGGAGTTACTTTAATTCCTTTAAAAATTTATCTCAAGCATGGTTTTGCTAAAGTTTTGCTGGGAGTCGCGAAAGGTAAGCATGAATACGATAAGCGCGAAACAATTAAGCGGCGTGATCAGCAACGACAAATTCAACGGGTTTTAAAAAATTACGGATAGCTACTTTATTGAATCACTTTAGGAACTTTTCTAAAGGAGGTTCTTTTTTTTACTTTCTGACACTAGATAGTAATAATTTGTAACTTGAATGCAAACTTCGCTAAATAATTAATAATTATAATCAATTAGAGGTAGAGATAAGATGTCGAGAAAACTTTTATAAAAGATATGTATAATATGAGAGGCGTTTTTATGCGAGAACAAGGTTGTAAAACCCGGAGATTAAAATTTTTATTGATTATATTGACTTTTGTGGGCTTAAGCGCAATTAATCAAAGGATTATGGCTGATAAGATTGGTGATTTGCAGCAGCAAGAATCAACTGCCAAGAATAAACTTGATCAGAATAATAATCAGCTGGCTGCTAAGGTAGCTTCAGTTAATAGTATCTATCAACAGTTAACAAAAGTTAATCAGCGTCAGAAAATCACTGAACGGAAATTAATAAAGACTAATCAAGAGTTACAACGAGCAAAGAGTGAGAAAAAACAACGTATGTTTGAAGCAAAACAACGGTTAAGACAATTACAACAGAAAAAAGGTACCCAAAGTGGCCTAAGTTTCCTTGAAAATTCAAAGGGCTTTAGTCAATGGGTTGGGAACCTTATGGCGCTTAGTAAATTACAAGCAGTATACAACGAAAGTTTTGCAGCTGTTAAGCAGAGTGTCTTACAATTAACAACAAGCAAAAAGCAGTTGTCGATGTTAAAAGCTCAGCAAAGTGAACAAGCTAAAGAATTGGCAATAGACAAGTCAAAAATGAGTGAATCAATTAATAGTTTAAAGCAAATGATTGCCGATAATCAAAATGAGATAAAGTTACTAGCTAATAAAGTTACTTGGGCTAAAAATATGCTAGCAAAACAACAAGCAGCTCAAAGTTCAACGAGTGCTTCACAACAAACGTCGAATCAAATAGTTAAGCAAACGAGCAGTTTAACTACTGGTGATCAGAACCAGTCTTCAGCTCAGTCAACTTCAAATAGTACGGATAAAGTTAATAATAGTAATGGTAAAAGTTTGACAATGCAAGCAACTGGGTATTCGAGTGCGGAAGCTGGTGCTAGTAATTATAGTGCTTTAGGAATTAATCTTAGTGAGAATCCAAAATGCGTGGCTGTTGATCCAAGCGTGATCCCCTTAGGAAGTTTACTTTGGGTTTCTGGTTATGGAGTAGCAGTTGCAGGCGATACTGGCGGAGCAATTAAGGGTAATCTGATTGATTTGCACTTTTCAAGTGTTCAGCAAGCTTCAAGTTGGGGCAGAAAAACGGTTACGGTTAAAATTCTCAACTAATAAAAAAGCTGTTCAACTTATTCAAAATCTGATAGTTGAACAGCTTTTTTAATTTAGTTTTAAAATTAAATGGTCGTATTTATGTTGACTTAATTTAGTCGTCCCATTTTTAATAAAGCCCAGCTTGTGGTATAACTTATTGGCCTTTGGGTTTGCCCAATCAACGTTTAAACCAATTCTTGTTTTACCCAAATTTTTGGCTATTTGAGGTAATTCTTTCAACAGAGCAGTTCCAATTCCTTGTCCTTGAAATTCAGGCGAGACAGCAATTGAGTCCAAGTACCATTCAGCTGAAAAAGCCTCATCATCATCAAAAATTTGGGTACTAGCGGGTAAGCCAACTTCAGGAAAGAAAGATCGCATAACCTCATCAACTTGGTGTTCATTTTCATCGGGATATCCCCAAGCAAAGCCGGCTATTTTACCATTAATTTCGGCGACCAGTGTTTGAGCAGGGGTGCCACGATATTGTGGGGATGCAAAAGACTTTTCGATGACATAAGTTAGTTTTGCAGCCGGAATGGTTTTTAATGATGGTAACTCCATCTCATTTAAAATAATTGTAAAAAGCGGCACAATTTGAATAGCATCATCTTTTTTAGCAGACCGAATTAGCAAAATAAAAGACACTTCCTAATCAAAATTAAAGTTAATTTCATAAATTTTTTTCACTTTTCCAACTGGTTTTTGGGCAAAGTAATTCAAAATTGCGACAATACACAAACAAATTGGTTCATGATGAATTGAATCAATTTTAAGCTGCAGGAAACGACCATTAGCAAGCAGGACTTCGTTCAACTGCATAATTTGTGTCCGTCCCTTAAAAATTCTGTAATTAAGTGAATAAATATCGCCAACAACAAACCAATTTAATTCTTTGACAACTAACAGATCCTTTTTGCCAAAGTGATATCTACGTAACTTGCCGATAAAATGGTGTTTAAAATACAAATTAAAGCGCGGGAAAATTCCAAATCCAACTTGGCGAATCTCAGCCAAGAGTTCACCGGATATCGCGTAGACAGATAAAACATCACCATGGCGTCCCCATTTGCCGACAACTAAATAAACGGTTGCAAAATTCTTGTCAGTTATAGTTGTCGCGCCTTGATGAGACATCCGATACTTGCGGGCATAAAGTGTACGCAATAGTCGACGCCCCCTTTTTTGAATTAACTTATCCTTCTTTTAAAACTTGCTGAATGGCAACAGCCACCCCATTTTGAAGATTAGAAACGGTTAAGCGTTTGGCAGCTTGTTTAACACTCTCAATAGCATTATCCATGGCATAACTTACGCCAGCAACCCGAATCATTGAGAGATCATTATTGTTATCACCAATTGCCATCACATTATCCATGGGAATATTTAATTGATCAGCATATTTTTGTAAGGCGATTCCCTTTTGCGCATTGATTTGATTGATCTCAAGATTTGAGGCAGCTGATGAAGTAATTACTAAAGAATCGATTTTTTTAATTTTATCTTTAATTGGGTCAAGAACTTTTTTCCCTTCATTGCTAAAGGCAACAATTTTGTAAATCCTTAAATGTGGTGTGTCAATCAATTCAAAGTAATCGTCAGTATAGTTGATTTTCATCAGTTCCATTCTGGCTGCGGCAAATGAAACAGCTAATTTAAAAGGTGTTTCTGGATTAATGCGCGTTAGGAGTTCAGCAAAATTTTCAATCCGTTTGGAACGATTATCAGAATAAATTCCTTGTGAAGTAATAACTTCAAAATACAATTTCTGTTGCTTTAAAAAATGCATAATCTTGGTTGCTAATTGACTGCTGATCGGAGCAGAACTCAAAAGTTTCCCAGTTTCATCAAATACTTGTGCGCCATTTAAAGTAATCATCGGGCAATTAATACCAGCTGCTTGGATCAATGGCTTAATTTCATTGTATTGTCGTCCCGATGAAACAATAAAATGGACGCCGACAGCCTGGGCTTGCTTGATTGCAGCCGCATTTTCAGGAGAAATTGTCATCTTGTCATTTAATAGGGTTCCATCCATATCAGAAGCTATAATTTGGATCATTTTCAATCCCTCACTTAATAATAGTAGACTCTTACTTTATTCTACCATGAAAACGTGTTTTTTTTTAGCACCTTCTCTTAAGTAGCCAAAGTAATTTGTTACCCCGCAAACAAAGTATTTTATGTTAAAATAAATTTGAGGTGAAATTATGAAAACGTTCATTCATAATGATTGGCAGGAAATTTTGGGCCCGGAGTTTGAAAAAAAATATTATTTAAAATTACATGATTTTTTAAGGAACGAATATGCTACGCGGCAGATACATCCTGATATGTATCATATTTTTCAAGCGTTTGAATGGACTCCCTTTCACGCGGTTAAAGTCTGCATTCTTGGACAGGATCCATATCATGGCCCACATCAGGCACATGGTTGCAGTTTTTCAGTATTGCCAGGGGTGAAGTTACCGCCGTCATTAATTAATATTTATAAAGAGTTGGAAAATGATCTAGGAATTAAACCAGTTATTCATGGTTATTTAAAAAAATGGGCTGATCAAGGAGTTTTGTTGCTGAATTCAGTTTTGACAGTTCGTGATGGCCAAGCATTTTCTCATCATGGAAAAGGTTGGGAACAACTAACTGATCAAGCAATTACTGCTTTATCAACTCGCCAAAGGCCAGTAGTTTTTATCCTTTGGGGTAAAGCAGCTCAAGAAAAAATCAAATTGATCGATACTAAAACCAATATTGTATTGAAATCAGCTCATCCTAGTCCGTTATCGGCTAATCGTGGATTTTTTGGCTCACGTCCTTTTTCGAAGACGAATGCTGCTTTGTTGGCGATGGGTGAAAAGCCAATTGACTGGCAATTACCAGCTGATCCTGGGAAAGTCGAATAATTGAAGCTGCCTAAAAAATGTCAGGGAGGAAAAATAATGGATCTTTTTGAAGAATTAATTGCAAAGGTTAAAACAACGTCCGCAAAAATCGTTTTCCCAGAAGGAAATGATAGCAGAATTGTTAAGGCCGCCGTTCGGCTAGCTCAAGATGGAATTCTACAACCAGTCATTCTTGGCGAAAGAAGCGAGATTGAAAAATGTGCGGGGCAAACGTTACCGGCTGAAATTCAAACGATCGATCCGGCGGCTTACCCGGTTGCAGCTTTTGATGAAATGGTTGCAGCTTTTGTTGCACGGCGAAAAGGTAAAAACACTGCGGAGCAAGCTCGTCAGCTGTTAAGGGATGTTAATTACTTTGGAACAATGCTAGTTTACCTGGGTAAAGTTGATGGATTAGTTTCTGGTGCCGTTCATCCAACTGGGGATACGGTCCGTCCAGCATTACAGATTATTAAAACCAAACCGGGCATTTCCAGGACGAGTGGGGCTTTTATCATGGTTCGTGGTCAAGAACGCTATTTGTTTGCTGATTGTGCAATCAATATCGATCCAGATGCGCAGCAATTAGCCGAAATAGCGGTTGAAAGTGCTAAAACTGCGAGATTATTTAAGATTGATCCCAAAATTGCACTGTTGAGCTTTTCAACGCTGGGCTCTGCCCAATCACCGGTTGTTGACAAAGTTGCCACGGCTGTCAAGATTGCTCAGCAACTAGCGCCAGCTGAACGAATTGATGGCGAGTTGCAGTTTGATGCGGCATTTGTTCCTAACGTCGCTGCTAAAAAGGCTCCAAATTCTAAGGTCGCGGGTCAAGCAAATGTTTTTGTCTTTCCAGAACTGCAAGCTGGTAACATTGGTTATAAAATTGCTCAACGTATGGGTGGCTTTACAGCAATTGGGCCAATTCTGCAAGGCTTGAATCAACCAGTCTCAGATCTTTCCCGGGGTGCGAGTGAAGATGATGTCTATAAAGTGGCTGTGATCACGGCCATGCAGGCAATTAATAATTAGGAATGAAAGTGTGAGCAGATTTGCTGAAAATTTTGACGAAAGATTTTGCAGAAACACAACGAATTGCGCAATTACTGGCAAGATTGCTTCAGCCAAATGATGTAATCTTGTTAAAAGGTGACTTGGGTGTTGGCAAAACGACTTTTACCAAGGGCCTGGCGCGTGGACTGGGAATCAATCATCGAATTAAGAGCCCAACTTTTGATATTGTGAATGAGTATCATCAAGGCCGGATGCCATTATACCATTTAGATGTTTATCGCCTTGAAGAAACTGGTGGCAGTGATCTAGGTTTGGAGGAATATTTTAATGGCAGGGGTGTCAGTGTAATTGAATGGCCACAGTTTATACTTGATGATTTACCGGCAACTTTTTTGCTGATCAAAATTTTGCGGCCAACAACTGTAATTGATGATTCTCGCCGAGAAATTGATCTGTTGGCTGTTGGCAATCATTATCGGCAACAGCAAACAAAATTTATTAATTTATTAAAGAAAGAATTTCCAACGCTAACATATTCACTGGTGACAGATCCTAATTAATTTGGGGTGAATCAAAAAACCAGCTATGACAAGTTAAGTTGTTCATAGCTGGTTTTTTGATTATTTTTTGGCAGGATCCTCCCACTGGTATTTTGCCCTTTGACCACCGATCAATTTTGGACGGCTTCTTAAATAAGTAGTATGGGCAGCGCCAATTTCTTTGATTGAAGTTCGCACAGGAATCTGAACAAATTTAACTTGCATTCCAATCGAGGTGTCGCCGATATCCATTCCAGCTTGGGCAATGATATGTTCAACTTCGACTGGTTCTTCAAAGTATTCAAAGGCTGCCACTTGGGCTGCTCCACCAGCATGAAGCGCTGGATAAACTGAAACAATTTCAAGATTATTAGCTTTAGCAACTTTTTTCTCGACGACCAAAGCACGATTAAGATGTTCACAACCTTGAACTGCTAGTTGGATTTGTTGTGGCTTAAGTAGTGATAATAAAGCTTTGATAACTGTTTGACCAATTTCAAGGTTTGAATTTTTGCCAATTCGATCACCTTGAATTTCGCTAGTGCTACAACCAAGCACAAAAATATCACCAGCTTCTAATTGCGCAGCTTGCAACAGCTCACTTGCTCCAGTGATAACTTTCTTTTCAAGTTCATCTAGTCTGACTTCCAAATAAATCGCTCCTTTGTCAAAAATCATTAAATTTATTATAACGCTTAACTAAATTTTGACCAGATTTAGGATAAATTAAATTTTCTTGCGAAAGTTTGAGCATTATCAAAACCTGATAGTGATTGGCTTAAATCAAGTTCTATCTTACACAATATATGGTATATGTCAAACTTTAATAAACAATATATATTGTTTTTGAACGGAAATGGATATAGAATGAAGTTACTAAAGAATAGATGGAGGGGACGAAAATGGCACCGAAAGAGGTAGTTGAAGTGAAAAATAAAGCAATTGAAGTGCCAACAGTTTTGATTAAGCGAGATGGTGCTAAACGCCCATTTGCTGCTTATAAGTTGGGTTTAGTCTTAAACCAGTTAAAAGTTAATGGTGCTTTGCAAAAAGAAGTAATTAATGAGATTTTAAAAAATTTAAATCGTCCCATAGTTACTGCCGCTGATGTTTATCGTGAAATGGTTGTGGCCATGAACAAGTTGGGACTTAATCAGCAAGCTACTAATTTTGTTGAAGAACATAAACGACGTCAGGCTGAATGGCAAAAAGCAACTGATCCAACAAGTAGATTGGTTAGATTGCAACAAAAAGATCCGACTTTAGTTCATGAAAATGCTAATAAAGATAGTCGAGTTTTTAATACACAAAGAGATTTGACGGCAGGTGCAGTTGCTAAAACATTGGGCTTAAAAATGATGCCGGAACATGTTGCCAAGGCGCATTTACGTGGCGATATCCATTACCATGATTTAGATTATACTCCTTGGAGTACGATGACCAATTGCTGCTTGATTGACTTTAAAGAAATGTTGAATCATGGTTTTAAAATTGGAAATGCTGAAGTAGAAAGTCCACATTCTATTCAAACAGCTACGGCACAGATGTCGCAAATTATTGCTAACGTCGCTTCTAGTCAATATGGTGGTTGTTCAGCAGATCGCATTGATGAATTATTAGCGCCCTTTGCTCAGAAAAATTATGCTAAACATCTTAAGGCAGCCGCGGGCTATATTGATGATTCCAAAAAGCGGCAGAAGTTTGCGGTTGAGCGGACTAAGAAGGATATTTACGATGCAATGCAAGGTTTAGAATATGAAATCAATACGCTTTTTTCTTCTCAAGGTCAGACACCATTTACTACCATTGGTTTTGGGCTTGGAACTTCTTGGATCGAACGTGAAATACAAAAGTCAATTCTTAAAGTTCGGATTGCTGGTTTAGGCAAAGAAAAAAGGACCGCCATTTTTCCAAAATTGATTTTTACTTTGAAGAGGGGCTTAAATCTACATCCGGGAGACCCTAATTATGATATTAAGGAATTAGCCGTTGAGTGTGCAACCAAACGGATGTATCCAGATATTTTAATGTACGATAAAATCAAGGAAATTACTGGTAGCTTTAAGGTTCCAATGGGCTGCCGGAGCTTCTTACAGGGCTGGAAAGATGAAAATGGTCAAGAAGTTAACTCTGGGCGGATGAACTTGGGCGTTGTGACAGTTAATTTACCACGCATTGCCCTTGAATCTCGAGGAAATAAACAGCTTTTCTGGGAGATTTTTAGTGAACGAATGCAAACTTGCAAGGAAGCATTAGTTTTCAAAGTTAACCGGGTTAAACAAGCTCAACCTGACAATGCTCCAATTTTGTATGAATATGGTGCTTTTGGTAAACGTCTCAAACCTGAAGATGACGTTGATCAGCTATTTAAACATCGGCGAGCAACAGTTTCTTTAGGTTATATTGGCTTGTACGAAGTTGGAACAGTCTTTTATGGACCTAACTGGGAACATAATCAGCAAGCTCATAAGTTTACTCTTGAAATTGTTAAGCGAATGAAAGAAAAGTGTGTTGAATGGTCAGATGAATACGACTATCATTTTAGTTTATATTCAACTCCAAGTGAATCATTGACTGATCGCTTCTGTCGGTTAGATTCTGCACGCTTTGGCCGAATTCCAGATATTACTGCCAAAGATTATTACACTAACAGTTTTCATTATGATGTTCGCAAACATCCAACAC
Organism: Liquorilactobacillus vini DSM 20605; assembly: GCF_000255495.1. Taxonomy (GTDB): domain Bacteria; phylum Bacillota; class Bacilli; order Lactobacillales; family Lactobacillaceae; genus Liquorilactobacillus; species Liquorilactobacillus vini. Next base: position 3,121 of record NZ_AHYZ01000105.1, on the reverse strand, counting down.
CATTCGAAAAGCTTACTTTTGAAATGGAATATCCTAAGTATGCCTCAGGTGGTTTTATTCATTATTGTGAATACCCAAATTTGAAGCAGAATCCGAAAGCTTTGGAAGCTGTTTGGGATTGGGCTTATGATAAAGTCGGTTACTTAGGAACTAATACACCAATCGACCACTGCTTCAAATGTGGGTTTGAAGGTGAGTTTAAAGCGACCGAAAAGGGATTTGAGTGCCCGACTTGCGGTAATCATGATCCTAAAACTTGTGATTGTGTCAAACGAACTTGCGGTTACTTAGGAAATCCGTTAGTTCGTCCGATGGTTCATGGCCGTCATGTTGAAATTGCTTCTCGTGCGAAAAACTTATTCAATTAAGGATGATGAAAATGCCCAAACAAGCAAAAAGTATTCGCAAACCACGTAATCCGCGGCCTAAAGAATGGTTGGCTAGCGATTTAAGTCAGCAGTATATTGCTGATTACAAGCCCTTTAATTTCGTTGATGGTGAAGGAGTACGTTGCAGTCTTTATGTCAGTGGTTGCAAATTTGCCTGCCCAGGCTGTTATAATAAAGCTGCTCAAAGTTTTCATTATGGAACTCCTTATACTCAAGACTTAGAAGATGCGATCATTAAAGATCTTGGGCAACCTTATTGTCAGGGACTAACTTTGCTCGGTGGTGAACCGTTTTTGAATACGCAGGTTTGTCTTCGACTTGTTAAGCGATTAAGGGAAGTTTATGGCCGAACCAAGGATGTTTGGTCCTGGAGTGGTTATTATTGGGATGAACTGTTAAAGGACTCAGCCGATAAATTAGAACTTTTGTCATTGATTGATATTTTAGTTGATGGTCGTTTTGAACTGACTAAGAAAGATTTGACGTTGCAATTTCGGGGAAGTTCCAATCAACGGATAATTGATGTCCAAAAGTCATTAAAAACAGGTCAGCTGGTTTTGTGGAATCGGCTCTTAAGATAGGATCAGGGTTACTTCTTTAAAATACTAGAAAAAAGCAATTGGAAAATTAATTTCTCCAATTGCTTTTTAATTAAGCATAATCAGTTGGATTAGCCTGTAATGGTGGGTATTCATCCATTTGTTTATCACGATAATCCCACCATTCATCCGAATAACCGATAAATCCGGCTGCTAGCATAGCTTGATTTAATAACTGATAATTTTTTTCCTGCAGAGCAGTTCGGGGATAATTTCGGTGGGCCTTTTTTGAAAAATCATCAAAGTCGCTTTGCATTGTTAATTCATTTCCTGCTAAATCAGTTAAAGTTAAGTCAAAGGTCACCCCCTTTTGGTGACTGAAGTTGGGATCAGGTTGAGCAACAAAAGTTGGATCGGGATAAACCTGAAAAAGCTTTTTTTGAGCAGCTACTGGACGAAAAGCATCCCAAATTTTAATTCGATAGCCAGCTGGCAGCAGCAGTTGACTAGCTTTGGCTAACTTTTTAGCAGTGCCGGTCCGAGCAATCGCAATGTTAAAATCATAAATTACTTGGTGAGTAAAATTATTGGAAGAGGCATAACGTAAATCAACAATAATTGCTGGAGCTAATTTTTGAACGTTAGTAAATCCTAAATCTGTTTTTTTCATAGTGACTCCTTTTTTAAATGGCTTTGAAAACTCTTGTATATTGACTATTTAAGAATTCCGTTTTGGTTTCCCAGAAAGAACGCTGATTTTTCCAGTGATGATAATCTTTCAAGGTTTGCCAACTAGAAATAATTACAAATTCAAAATCATGTTGTGATTGCTGACCTAGAAGATAATTATTCAAGTTATCTAACAAAATTCTTTTTAACGATTGGAATTCTTTTTGCTCAATGGTATTAAGTTTGAAGTAATCGAAACAATAAAAACTCTTTTCTAACCAGACAAACTTTTGTTCAATTATTTGATAACTTAAACCAGCTTTGAAAATAGTTGGCAAACCAGAAAAATCACATAACATAAAATTTTCCCTATCGCTTAATGAAATAAGCAGTTTCAACTGTCGTTCGGGATGAGCTACAATAATTTGTTTTAGAATTTCTTTCGAGCCAAAAGTCAAATTAAAATTTTTCATTAAATTTCATCTCCAACCTGCGCAACCGTTTTAATTACTATGCTATAATTTGATTATAGTTTAACTGCGTTTAAAGACCAATTATTTTGTAACTTATTAGTTGACTGTGGTGATAAAATGTTTAAGAAACATCAGTTTTGAATTCGATTACAAGAATTGGCTGGATTGTTGAAGCATGCAAAATCACAAAATTAATAAAAGTAGCGATCAATTGGCTTTGAAAAATTAAAAGAATCTTTGCTGCTATTAAAACTTATGATTAATTAAACTTTTTTCTTATGTGTATTATAATCGATTGTGACCCCCAAAAATAATTTCACTTTGGTTTTCATGCTAATTAAGGGTTTATAATTACTTTTATCACAAACTTTTAAAAATGATTTGGATTTTTTTAAAAAAAAGGTATCAATTTTTTGAAACAAGTAGTATAATAAACTTGTAGACAATGTTAATTGTTAGCTGGTTCAACATAAAGGAGCGAAAAAATATGGTTACTCTATATACATCACCAAGTTGCACTTCTTGTCGTAAAGCACGGGCGTGGTTGAAGGATCACAATATTTCTTTCAAAGAGCGTAATATTTTTTCCGAACCGTTAAGCATTAATGAAATTAAACAAATTTTACAAATGACTGAAAATGGGACGGAAGAGATTATCTCCAAGCGTTCAAAAGCCTATCAAAAATTGCATATTGATTTGGATGATATCCCATTACAAAAACTTTTTGAGTTAGTTGAAAAAAATCCAGGTTTATTGAGAAGACCAATTATTATGGATGAAAAGCGTCTGCAAGTTGGATATAATGAAGATGAAATACGGCGGTTTTTACCGCGTGAAGTGCGGGCATTGGAATTGAAACGGATTCAGCAGATGGCGGGAATTTAATTTACCCTTATTGGAAAGTAAAATTTTAATGAAAAACTGCTAGATTAATGCTAGCAGTTTTTTGATTATAAAATTTTTTTTAGATTACTTAATAATTTTGAGTTAAGAGCTTTACAATTTTCAAATTTTAGTTATTATAAAGCGAGAGGGTGCTTCGGAAAGGTG
>NZ_AHYZ01000106.1 GCF_000255495.1 Liquorilactobacillus vini DSM 20605 | reverse complement strand
TTTGTTTCTTCTTAGATGCAACTTACCTACCTTTACGCCGTGATTCAGTTCAAAGAGAGGCAGTCTATATTGCTTTAGGTATTACACCTGTCGGCATCAAAGAAGTTCTTGATTATCGAATCGCTCCAAGTGAAAACGCAGGAGTTTGGTCAGAAATGGCAGAAGATCTTAAAAAACGTGGATTAAAACAAGTCCAGTTGATCATTGCAGATGGAATGGTTGGTCTGCAGCCAGCATTATTGCACGCTTTCCCGAAAGCTAAATTCCAAAGATGCCTAGTACATGTTATGCGTAATATTGGTTCGCATGTGCGTTTAAAAGATCGTGAGGCGATCTTAAATGACTTTAAAGAGTTGCATTCAGCGACCGATGTAACTGCAGCACACAAGATCTTAAATGATTTTTATGGTGCATGGGGGAAATCGTATTCCAATCTGAACCAGCAACTTAAATCCATTGAAAATGAACTACTAGCTTTCCTGAGTTTTCCTCCGGCCATTCGACCGACAATTTATTCAACCAATATCTTAGAATCACTGAACAAAAGAATCAAACGCAAGACCAAACCAAAGGAACAATTTCCAAATGAAAAATCTTTAGACAATTTCATTGGAGTTCAAGTCATAAGCTATAACGAAAAGTACTTCAATCGTAGCCATCGCGGATTTGGTCAAGTCAAAGACACGTTAGAATCACTTTTCGATTAATACTTTATTTTGCCGGGGAAAGGGATTTTCATTTACACAAACTTCTTGACACTCCCTTTTTGGTTAATTATTTATAAAGGCCTAAGCTATCAAGTTAATGTAAATGATAAAAAAGCTAAGGTAACTGCACCTCTTTTGAAAGTTGTTTTAAAACCAGGAATGAATCACATTAAAATTAGTTTAAATGCTGGCTTAGGAGAGTATATAACATTTGGTGTGATGGCTTTAAGTAATATAGTTGCCTTATGGGTTTTAATCTTTAAAAGAAGGAGTAATACGGTATGCAACAAAAAAGAATTTTTCAAAAAGTAGCATTAATTTTGCTTTTTGGAGTATTATCTATGGTATATGTTGTGTTAGCTTGGCATACAAAGACAATTTTAGTAGGTGATGATAGAATATTTCATATTGAAAGATTGGAAGAAGCATACCAGGATATAAATAAGGGACACTTTATTTCCATGATTTCGACATATAGTTTTGGAAAAGTAGGACAAGCAATTAATACTTATTATCCATGGGGAAATTTATTATTTTATGTGCCAATTAGGATGCTTTTGAAAAATCCAATAACAGCGTATTATAGTTATTTGGTATTGGAACAATTCTTAGGGTTAGTATTAGCATATATCTTTGGTCATAGATTAATGAAAAGGAAAGATGCAGCAATTGTTTTTGCAATTTTACTTCGTTTTTCTGTGTATATAATGTTTAATGATTTTGGAAGAGCTGATATAGGGGAATCATGGGCATTTGTTTTTGTGCCACTAGTTTTCTTAGGGATGTACAATATTTTAAAAGAAGTATATGTTAAAGGCGCAATATGTCTTGTACTAGGCTTGACTGCTGAAATGTATTGCCACTTGTTGACTACTGTATTTACTATAGGGTTGTTACTAGTTGTATACTTATTAACATTTATTCATCAGCAAGAGAAGAAAAAAGTTTTAGTAACTATCATAAGTAGTAGTGGTATGTTTTTGTTAGCAACTTTAGCAATAACTGTACCAATCATACGACAATTAGGTGTTCGAACAGTTATACCAAACACACAATTTTTTACTGAAAAAGAAATTAGCTTTAATACTCTTGTTTCACTTTCTTTTAGTAATACATTAGGTCAAGGATTACCTAATGTAGGGTTAGCAATTTTATTAATTGCTTTGGGGGGGGTTATCGGTTTAAAAAATAGCAATTTTTGGGAAACGTACGCATACATTTTAGGTGTAGTGTTGTTATTATGTAGTACTTTATTATTCCCGTGGTATTTATTTAAGAATACACCAATTGCACATATTCAATTTATGTGGCGCTTATTACCATTTGCAACATTTTTTTTGTCATTATATGGAGCATCTAAAATATGTACAGTTTATACTTGGGAAAAAGATTCATTTAAATTAATTATTTTAAATCTATCTCTTGTTATATTAGCATTGGGATCAATTGAAAGTTTTATAACTACAGAAACACAAAATAATTCCATAGCAACAACAACTGATTATACAACACCATACGCACATAGATTAAATGCAAGTGGATACATGCAATCCTTATCATTGAATCAGATTAAAGCAGAATCGGCCCAATATGAAGATTATGTACCTTTTGCGGCAAATAAAGTTAAAACTAATGTTTTTAATCATCAGATTAGTATTAATGGTCATAAAAGTTATTTGAAGGGTACAGAATTATCTCCGGGGTATCAACAAGAGACATATTACTTAAGAAACCTAAAAAATAAACAATCTAGAATAGTGTTGCCATTTTTTATTTATAACCATGG
>NZ_AHYZ01000107.1 GCF_000255495.1 Liquorilactobacillus vini DSM 20605 | reverse complement strand
CTAAGGATAAAAAATAATTGACAGTTTGTCAGCTAGATGCTATGCTCAATGTAATTTAATTTAGAAAGCGGAATGCCATATTAAGTAGTCTTGCTAGCTGGGTGTCAGGAATTTGGTGGTTGCTGCGAACCAATCAGGTTAGTTTGATGAAATACCATGGCAGAGTTTCAATATGAACGGCTAACACAACGTTATGGTGTTAATGAGTGGAAACTTGGCTTAAGTCAGTTTTAATTTGGGTGGTACCACGGATAATTCGTCCCTATCGTATTTTATTACGATAGGGATTTTTTTAGTTCAAAAAACAGGAAGGAATTATTTTATGAAAAAAGCAGGGGGACTTCTTCGATATTCAAAGTAAATTGTTTGTTTTGAATAACAATTGTTTTGGATGAAAGGAAGCTATAGTATGGAAAAGAAGATAAAAATCAGTGTGTTTGAAGCAAGTATGATACTAATTATTGTTTTGACGATTATGGGAATTGGTGTGATAGGAATCGGACTATCTCCGCAAGTACCAGTTATGTTGGCAATGAGCTTTGTGATTCTGTGGTCAAAGTTAAGGGGATTTGACTGGCTGAATGTTAATGCAGGAATAAAAGATGGTATTGAGAAGGGAATTGTTCCAATTCTTATATTTATCCTAATTGGTGCAATGATTAGTACTTGGATTGCAGCTGGTACAATTCCAACCTTAATGGTTATTGGTTTCAAAATAATTAGTGTTCGCTGGTTTTTGCCATCAGTTTTTATTGTTTGTACCTTAGTTGGCAGCGCAGTCGGCAGTGCGTTTACCGTTGCTTCAACGGTTGGCATTGCTTTTATGGGTATGGGGATTACGATGGGATTGAATCCAGCAATGGTTGCAGGTGCAATTATTGCTGGTGCAATTTTTGGTGATAAGCTTTCACCGTTATCAGAAACTAATAATTTAGCAGCTGCGGTTGTTGATACAGATTTATTTCAACATATCAAAGATTTGTTATGGACAATGGTTCCAGCTGGAGTTGTCACCTTGGTTTTGTTTATTCTTTTAGGGCATGATGATGCTCGAAATAGTTTGGCTAAAATTAATCAAACTGTTCAAGTTTTGCAAAACAATTTTAATATTTCTTTTTGGGTTTTATTACCGATTATTTTAGTTTTTGCGTGTGCCGCTTTTAAAATGCCTGCAATTCCAACTATGTTATTGAACGTTTTGGTAACAAGTGTTATTATTTTGATTCAGCAGCCAGCTTTAACAATGAACAAATTAGCAACCATTATTACAAATGGATATGTTGCCAAAACAGATAATTCAACAGTTAATACACTGCTTTCACGTGGGGGAATTGTTAGCATGATGCCAACCGTAGCCTTGATTGTATTAACTTTATCACTGGGAGGTTTACTAGTTAAATTTAAATTGATTGCTACTTTGATGGAACCACTGAATCAACATTTGGACAGTAGTTTGAAACTGATTGCAGCTGGTTTAGCAGCATGTTTAGGAATCAATGTTTTTGTTGGTGAACAATTTTTATCAATCATTCTGCCGGGGAGAGCATTTAAAACGGCTTTTAATCAAGGAGGACTTTCAAATGATGCACTAGGACGAGTTCTTGAAGAAGGGGGGACAGTTATTAATTACCTGGTACCATGGGGAGTTGGTGGAGTTTTTTTAGCCAATACGCTTGGAGTTGCGACTGTTGCTTATTTACCATTTGTTTTCTTCAGCCTGCTTTGTCCAGTATTTTCAATATTAAGTGCAATCAGTGGGATCGGTTTATTAACAAGTAATAAATCAGCTGCATTGCCAGAATTAAAACCGTAAAGTCAAAAAGATTAGATGTTTAACAACTGTGTTTCTTGATTGTTTCATGTGAAACAATCAAGAAACAATCCAACAGAAAGCAAAAAAAAAGAGTTCACCAACTCTTTTTATAACTGCTCAGGCAGGGTTCGAACCTGCGACCTCTTGATTAACAGTCAATTATTCTACCACTGAACTACTGAGCAATAACTTATCGACATATAATATTAAACCATAAATTCGATAAGTTGTAAATACTTTTTTTTGCAAACATTAAAGAATCGTGATTAAATCAAGCTAATTCTAAGAATTAATAATGTTTTTTAATTAAATTCTTCATATTCATTAGGATCTTGTCCATCAATTCGTCCGTCAGCTTTTTCTAAAGAATTGATTTTTAAAAGTTCATCATTGGTTAACTTGAAATCAAAGATATCAAGATTCTGTCGTTGATGAATTAAACTGCTTGATTTAGGGATTGGAAGAATGCTCCTTTGATTGTGCCAGCGCAAGATAATTTGAGCAGGACTTTTTTGATATTTTTCAGCTAAATCAATAATAATCTGTTCATTAAGAGCAGCACTTCCACGACCAAGTGGACTCCAGGCTTCAGTGATAATTCCAAGCTTTTGATTGGCTTGCAACATGCGTTCTTGTACCCAATAAGGATGTACTTCAATCTGATTAACTGCCGGGACAACACCTGTTTCCTTAATTATTCGATTTAAATGCTGGGGTTCAAAATTGGAAACACCAATTGAACGAATCAAGCCTAACTTTTGAGCTTCAACCATTGCTTTCCATGCTTCAGGATACAAACCACGTTTAGGTAATGGCCAATGAATCAAGTACAGATCAAAATAGGTTAGTCCCATTCGACAAAGTGATTCTTGAATGCTATCCAGTGTGTCATTAAAATGATGATATTTACCTGGCAGCTTCGTAGTAACGAAAAACTCAGCTCGAGGAACGCCTGAACGACGAATTGCTTCACCGACAATGCCTTCACTGTCATAATTAGTTGATGTATCGAGTAAACGGTAACCGTCTTGAATGGCCGATAATATTTGATCAATTCCTTGACCGCCACGAATTTGATAAGTGCCTAACCCGATCGCTGGAATATAGTGACCATCATTAAGCAAAAGACTTGGAATTTTCATGTAATTAACCTCCAAATTTATTAGATTATGTATGATTAGTTTATGACTAAACTAATTTTTTGCAAAATATTTTGTTTTTACGTTGTTAAGAATCAATTAGAAACAGTAGTATCACTTAATTGAGTAAGACTTTTGTAGTAATGGTAAATACAGCAAAAGCCAGATAAACTTTTAGTTTACAAAGCAAACAGATGTTCGTATAATTACTTTGGGTGAATTAAAATGAAAATCAGACGAATTACTGAAGTAGAAGCAGAATTTTTTTTAAAAAATTATTATCAAGATAGGGGGATGTTGAAGTGGCAAGGCTTTTTCTTGAGCGATCATACCGAGGCGCTAAAAAAAGCTGCTAATCAGCAAGCTCCAAGTTATCTTCCTAAACAAAACCAAGAGACTATTGCTGATCTTTTAAAATTTAGCTGGCTATCGAAAAGAAAGATTTTAGTGCAGCTAGATCAATATCAAACCAAAGGAAAAGGAATAATCGAATATATTGGTCTAGTTAAAGGATATAATGAAAATAGCATAATTTTAGATACTGGTGATCTTCAAGTAAGCTTTGATTTGGAAGATATTAGAGGATGCAAAACAATTTAATTTTATTAGGACTGTTTGAAAAAAAGCTGCTACTCATTTTGAGTAACAGCCACTCACTGCCAGAAGATATTTTGATCCTCTTTTTGATTCTCTTTTATTATTATTTATTAGAAATATACGAACATATATAAAAATAAAACCAGTAATAAAAGCGATTCTAGCGCTCATTATTACTAGTTAGTAAACCTTTGATGGGTGGCCAGGGGATCGAACCCTGGACCCACGGATTAAGAGTCCGTTGCTCTGCCAGCTGAGCTAGCCACCCAAATAGATCATATCAACAAGAAATATCTTACCATAAATAGATACATTTTAGCAATAGCAAATTTATAAATTTTTATTGGACAATTTAAAAAGCTGGCAAAGCATTTAATTAGATAAAAAGTTATTTTAAAATTAATTCATAAAATGAGCAGCAGTAAAAATCTTTTTGGCTAAGAAATATAAGATTGGGACACAAATAGCTGTTGAAATTGAATTGATCACGGTTGCAGGCAAACTTAGAAAAGAGGCAACTAGGGCAGTTTTGAAAGCTGTTCCAACCATTAAAGCTTCAACAATTGAAACACAATATGAAGTTACAATTTTAGTTGCTCCAGCAGCAATTGCGATCATGATTATGTATTTTTTAGAATCTTGATAGTGAAAAACGCGATAAATCCCTTCTATTACCACAGCAACTACCAAGACTTCTAACATGGTTAACCATGAAGTTGCAGCGTAACCATTTAAAATGTCGAATCCTCCTAAGCCAATGATTCCAGCAAGAGCACCATTGCGGAAACCAAGAAACAAAATTGCTAAGGCAGCTAGTGTGTTTCCAAAATTAATAAAAGGACGACCAACCAGCGCTGGAATTGGAATTCGCAAAATAAAAATGCCTAAATAAATAATTGCAGCAAATAAACCAGTCAGGATGATGCTTCTTAATGAGTTTGGTTCTTTTCTCATAATTTACTTTCCCCTTTCAAACTCTAATTGCTTTAATAATACGGGTAGTTGTGAAGAATAATCAAGTCCAAATCGTTGATCTGAGGGATTTTTTGCTTTAACGGCACTAATGCTTTTTGAAATGAAATTCATTGAGAGCTTTACGGCGGTTAGCAAATCATAATGATGAATTAGATAAGTTAACAGCAAACTTGCAAATACATCACCAGTTCCAAAGAAATCCCCTTGTTTTTTAGTAACAGTGACTTGCCATATTTCCCGGGAAAAGTTTTCAATTCCTAAAACAGCAATTTGATTTTTTAATTTAACGCCAGTCAGAACAATTGCTGCAGCTGGAAAAATATTCTTTAAGCCACTAAGCAAAGCTTGAGCTGTAGCTAAGGTGATTGAACTATTAGTTGGAGCTTGGCCGAGCAGTAACTCTGCTTCAGTTACATTAGGAGTTAATAAATCTGCGTGACTAGCAATTTTTTTGATTTGGGATACGTAATCTAAATCAAAGCCACGGTATAATTGACCATTGTCGGCCATTGCAGGATCCAGTAAGATGAATGAATTCTTGGCACTGAGCAAAGGTAGGTAATTTAAAATTATTTTTGCCGGTTGTTTGCCTAAATAACCTAATAAAATATTAGAGAAAGTCAACGGGATTGTTTGCCAGTGGTGAATTATTTTAACCATTTCATTGCTTAGATCTAAGTAAGTATTATTGCCGAAGCCACCGGTATGGGTTGAGAGTAGTGTAGTCGGTAAAATAGTTGGTTGACATCCAGCTGCACCTAAAATCGGCAAAGCACTAGTAAGTGAAACTTGACCTGCGCAAGAAAGATCTTCTACGATCAAAGTATTTAGCTCCATTGAACAGGGCCGCCTTCCTTATTATAAGTATAAGCTATTATAGCATGATTGAGTTTTTTAAGCTGGTTTTGCTTTGGGTTTTAGATAGGTTATAATATAAAATGTAATCCTTTTTATAATAGAGAAAGTTAAGTGTCTGTGACGATTTTTGCTGATTTAACAGCAACGTAAAAACTCTTTTAATAAAAGAGTCAGGGAGGAATCTTTTTAAATGAAGAAAATTTTAGTTGTCGATGACGAGAAACCAATTTCTGATATTGTTAAATTTAATCTTACTAAAGAAGGATTTGATGTTTATACAGCTTATGATGGACAAGAAGCATTAGATCAGGTAGAAAAAGTCAAGCCGGATTTAATCTTGTTAGATTTAATGCTACCTAAAATTGATGGCTTGGAAGTAGCTCGTCAGGTTCGTAAAAAGTATGATATGCCAATCATTATGGTTACAGCTAAAGATGCTGAGATTGATAAAGTTTTAGGCTTGGAATTAGGTGCGGATGATTATGTTACCAAGCCGTTTTCTAATCGTGAATTAGTAGCTAGAGTTAAAGCAAATTTGCGGCGTCAATCAACGGTTGCTGCTAATGCACAGCAGGATGAAAAAGAAAATAATGATATTAGAATTGGTGATTTAACGATTCACCCAGAGGCATACACTGTTTCTAAACGTGATCAGAAAATTGAATTAACTCATCGTGAATTTGAATTATTGTATTATTTAGCACGGCATACTGGACAGGTAATGACGCGAGAACATCTTTTACAAACAGTATGGGGGTATGATTACTTTGGTGATGTTCGGACAGTCGATGTTACTGTGAGAAGGCTCCGAGAAAAAATTGAGGACAATCCAAGTCGACCGGTTTGGCTAGTTACCCGACGCGGAGTAGGTTATTATTTGCGTAATCCGGAAGAAGATTAATTGTAAAATTGTTAGTAAAAGTATGAGGCTGGATTCTCATGAATAAAAAATTACATTTCTTTCAGTCGATCCATTTTAAAATTGCTTTAGTTTTTGCGTTGCTGCTGTTAATAACTTTTCAAATTGTTGGTGCTTATTTTTTACAACAATTAAAGCGCGAAGATATAAAAACTTTTAAACAACAAACCGAGTTGTCAAGTTATGTGGACAATTCCTTGATTCATAATTTGACTAAAAGTAATATTCAACAAGCAGATGATAATATCCGTGATCTACTGGAAGATACTAATAACTCAAATATAACCGAAATCCAAGTAGTCGATACTAAAGGAACAGTTCGTGGAGACAGTGATGTCAATAATCAAGATCTAGTGGGACAAAAAGCGACTGATAGTGACATTAAACAGGTTTTATATAATGCTAAGACATATACTAAACTAACCTATGATCGTTCTGATAATAAACGTTACTACGTGTCAATCACACCATTATTTAGTGCAGGAGGCAATACTAATACTTTAGTCGGAGCGGTATATTTAAGAGCTAGTTTAGAGCCAGTATATTCAGCACTTAATAAGGTTACAACAATTTTTGTGACGGCTTCTTTAATTGCGACAGGATTGGGAATGATTTTGGCAATTTTAATTTCAAGTGCGATTACCAAACCAATTGATGAAATGAAAAAACAAACATCTAGGATTGCTCGTGGTGATTATTCTGGACAGGTACAGATATATGGTCAAGATGAATTAGGACAATTAGCCCAGGCGGTTAATAACTTATCGATTCGAGTTGAGGAAGCCCAGGAAGCTTCAGAAGCGGAACGGCGACGGCTGGATAGTGTGTTATCACATATGTCAGATGGTGTGATTGCTACTGACCGTCGTGGTAATGTGATCATCATGAATGAAACTGCTTCAGAAGATCTGGATATTGATGCTAATATAGCTGAAGGACAGTCGATCTTAGATATTTTAAATATTCGTGGTCGTTATACTTTACGTGATTTGCTTGAAAATCAAGATGAAATAGTAATTGACCTATCTGATGAAAACCATGAACAGATTTTGAATGCCTATTTTTCATTGATTCAACGTGAATCTGGTTTTATCAGTGGATTGGTCTGTGTGTTGCATGATGTTACTGAGCAACAGCGGATCGATCGTGATCGTCGTGAATTTGTTTCCAATGTATCTCATGAATTAAGAACGCCTTTAACCAGCGTTAGAAGTTATATTGAAGCTCTGAATGATGGTGCTTGGAAGGATTCCCAAGTAGCACCCAAATTTTTAAAGGTTACTCAGGATGAAACTGATCGGATGATTCGCATGATCAATGATTTGCTGAGCTTGTCGCGAATGGATTCTGGAACCGCAAAATTAGAATTAGAATTGGTTAATTTAAATGAATTATATAATTATATTTTAGATCGTTTTGACATGATGTTAAAGAATCAACAACATAATAAAAAAGCAAAAAAATATTCGATTAAACGCGATTTTACTCGACGTGAACTATGGGTTGAAATTGATACGGATAAATTTATGCAGGTTATTGATAATATAATGAACAATGCCATTAAATATTCCCCTGATGGCGGTGTGATTACCTGTCGATTGCTAGAAACGCATAGCCAAGTGATTTTAAGTATCTCAGATCAAGGACTGGGGATTCCTAAAAAGGATATTGCCCACATTTTTGACCGCTTTTTCCGAGTCGATAAGGCCAGATCACGTGCTCAAGGTGGAACGGGTCTCGGGCTGGCGATTTCTAAAGAAGTAGTTGAAATGTTAGGTGGTAAAATTTGGGTCGAAAGTATTGAAAATAAGGGGTCGACCTTTTATATATCTCTGCCATATGAAGAATATGAGGAGGATTTGTGGGATGAAGGTTAATAATTGGTTATTACACCTTGGTTTAATAATTACGGTTGCCATCAGTTTGGTATTTACAACAATTATTTGGTTTAATCCGGCAACATTTCAACACGATTCTAAATCTTCGACGGCAACGGGAGATCAGTTAACAACCAAAACTAATAAAAAACTTGGTGACATTTACTTGCCGACTCAGATCGTTCAAAATAAAGAAGATCTTTCCTATCAATTATCAAGTAGCAAAGTGGATTTAGTTCAGAAAATGCGGCAGCAAATTAAGCACTGGACGCCAACCTCTATTTCCCAACAAAGTTTCAAAACAGATAATGACTATCAAGCATTGTTATATCAGAATAATGCACTGGTGTTAAATTATGGAGCAGCAGTCAATATTAACTTATTTAACCAGGCATTTGGTCAAAAAATCAAAAAATTTAGAACAGCTAAATATAATCGAATTTTAGTTTTACTGGGAAATAAACGCTGGATTTATTTGATGAACGATCAAAAAAGACAGGCATATTTAATAAAATTTCAATCCGTTTCGATCCAAAATTTTATGAATGATTTGACTTCAACAAACCTATTACAGCTGCCAGTTCATTATGTGTTGCAAAGCGGTCAGTATCAATTAAGTTATAATCAAACTGTCAAGCTGCCAAGTTATAGTTATTTGATCAATAAAGCCAGTGCAAGTTCCCTGGTACCACAGCTTTTAGGATCTGATAATCAATCAACGATTACGACAAAAGTTCAAAAAAATGAAACGATTTATGCTGATGGTGAGGATAATCGAATGCGGATTAATAATCAAACCGGCAAAATCGAATTTTCAAGCTATTCGAAGGAGAATTATTATGATGGGTCACAACGTTTGCACGTGAGACGCCTAAGTTATGATAGTCGTTTAAAACAGAGCTTTTTGCGGATCAGTTCTCTGAGTAACTATTTAGATAATGTTCGTTTTGCGGCTTACGATCCAACTGATAGTGAAGCTATTTTTCGCAGTTTTGTCGCTGGGTTCCCAATTATGACTAAAAATAGTTATGGTACTTTTAAAATTCAAATAACGAATTTTAGCGGTCAAAAATATGTATTTTCGATTTATAGTTTACAAGTCCAGCTTCCATCAAGTGGGCAACAAGTAACACTACCTGCGACTAGCCAAATTTACCAGCAGTTATTACAGGCAGGATTGTCAGCCAATAAAATTCAACAAATTGAGATTGGCTATCAGTGGCAGACCAATCATTCTTCAAAATTAGTTGTCGATTTAGTACCCACATATTTTGTTAAATATAATGGTCAATGGAACAGTTATCAAGCTTGGATCTCTGCTCGAACACAAACAACACAGCAATAAGGGGGTATCAGAATGAATTTTAAAAAAATTGAACTGATTTTCTTTATTGCTTTTATTTTGTTGGATATTTTCTTATTTGCTTCATATAGCCAAAAAGATGATGTAGTTGAGTCAACTGTTTCAACGACCACCAAACATAGTTCAAATTCAATTTTAAAAAGTATCAAAAGTGATCAGATTTCAGTTGGTGAATTATCGACTAAAAAGACCAATGGTTATTATATTGCAGCTTTCAATAAAGATGCGTGGCGTTCTGATGCTGGAAAATTGCATGATGTGCTTTGGACTTTTAATTCTCATCGGTTAACAGCAACTTTTGAGAACCGCATTAAGCTCAAAAATTCTGAAAAGCCCCAGCAAACACTCGATGAGGTAGTTAAGGATTCGACTAAAGTGATCAATGGTGATAAATACGTTTATGATAAGTATCTTTCAACGAGAAAAACAGTAGTTTATGTGCAGCAGGTCAAAAACAAACCAATTTATTCACCTACTGGACAGATTCGCTTTAATTTGAAAAAAAATTACGTTTTAGGTTATACTCAAAAATATATACCTGAAATTCAATCCTTAAAGGGTAAAAGACCAGTTATTAGCCAAGAGAGAGCGTTAATTTGGCTGTATCAGTATAATAAATTAGTGAATAATAGCACAGTAAAATGGATCAGATTAAGTTATACGCGGCTTTTAAATGCGAATAACAGCACGATTTATATTCCAACTTGGGTTCTAGCTGTAGAAAGTAATTCATCGGGAAGCGTTCAATATCGTCGAATCAATGCATTTACCGGTGCTTACATGGAAGAAAATGTATCGTTGCGTTAGTTAATTTAAGTTTTCTTTGAGAGGTCGAATTTAAAACAATGACAGATATTCAACACGATGACTTAAAAATTAGTGTGTTAGCCAGTGGCAGTACAGGGAACGTTACTTATGTTGAAACTCCAAAACGCAAAATATTGGTTGACGCAGGTTTAAGTGGTAAAAAAATTGCTAAGCTTATGGAATCAATTGGGCGTGATCTAGCTGAAGTAGATGATCTATTGGTGACACATGAACATAGTGATCATTGCCGAGGAGTAGGCGTTTTGGCACGGCGTTATCATCTAAATGTTTACGCTAATCAAAAAACCTGGCAAGCAATGGCTACAAAAGTCGGGAAAATTCCCGTTGATCAATGTAATGTTTTTGAAATGGGAGTAACTAAAAGTTTTGGAGATTTAGATGTTGAAAGTTTTGGCGTCTCGCATGATGCCGCTGCTGCACAGTTTTATCGTTTAAATCATCATGGACGTTCATTTGTTATTTTGACTGATACGGGCTATGTTTCAGAAAAAGTTGAAGGTACGATCAAGGATGCTAATGGATATTTAATTGAATGCAATCATGATCCCGAGATGTTGCAAATGGGTACTTACCCATGGTCGCTAAAGCAGAGAATTTTAAGTGATACTGGCCATTTATCAAATGAAGATGGAGCAGATGCAATGATCGATGTATTGGGAAATCATACTCAAAGGATCTATTTAGGTCATTTAAGCCAGGATAATAATGTTAAAGAACTAGCTCATTTAACAGTTGCTTCAATTATGAAAGAGCATGATTTGGCAGTCAATCATGATTTTAAAATTTTAGATACAGATCCTGACCGGGCGACTAGGCTGACGAGTATTTAAGAATTCATAATTCCTTTAAATTAATTGTAG
>NZ_AHYZ01000108.1 GCF_000255495.1 Liquorilactobacillus vini DSM 20605 | reverse complement strand
GCGATGGCTACGATTGAAGTACTTTTCGTTATAGCTTATGACTTGAACTCCAATGAAATTGTCTAAAGATTTTTCATTTGGAAATTGTTCCTTTGGTTTGGTCTTGCGTTTGATTCTTTTGTTCAGTGATTCTAAGATATTGGTTGAATAAATTGTTGGTCGAATGGCAGGAGGAAAATTCAAGAAAGCTAGTAGTTCATTTTCAATGGATTTAAGTTGCTGGATCAGATTGGAATACGATTTCCCCCATGCACCATAAAAATCATTTAAGATCTTGTGTGCTGCAGTTACATCGGTCGCTGAATGCAACTCTTTAAAGTCACTTAAGATCGCCTCACGATCTTTTAAACGCACATGCGAACCAATATTACGCATAACGTGTACTAGGCA
>NZ_AHYZ01000109.1 GCF_000255495.1 Liquorilactobacillus vini DSM 20605 | reverse complement strand
TTTGGTATTCCGTTTTATTTTCCCGATCCACATGCACCATGGCAACGTGGATCAAATGAAAATACCAATGGACTCATACGTGAATACTCGCCTAAAGGACAAAGCTTAGATAACAAGACAAACGATGAAATCCAGGAAATAGTCAACAAATTAAATTTTCGTCCCAAAAAATGTTTGGGTTGGCGAACACCATATGAGGTCTATTTTAGTAAAGTGTTGCATTTAATTTGACAATTCAAGATACTAAAAAAGCTTTGAACAAAACAAAAATTTATGCAAAAAAAAAGCTCCGCTCCCCCAGCGTAAGCCTAAAAACTAATTTTACTAGCAACCAGCAAGTTCTATTCGCCAAAATTGAGTTGAACATTTTTGGTCAAAATATCAGTATAACTGTAAGATACGCGTTCAAATGAATTTTCTTTTTGATTTAATTCAATTACAAAAACCGCTGGATAAGTTTCCCGCAAAATTCCGTGACGGCAAATTGTCTTTTTGCGACCGGCTTGGACCTCTACCGTTAATGGCTTCCCAAGGTATTCATCTAGTTTGTTTTTAATTGCTGCAATCGTTACTGGCATAATTAGTCAACCTCCTGTGAAACAATGATAGCATAGTTTCACAAAATTTGCAATTATACCACACTACCTAGTAAAAATTCAAATGAAATTTGTTAGAAAAGATTATTTTTTTCTAACAAATTCGTTAAATTAATAAATTGGCTGATCGTCAATTCTTCAGGGCGACTCGTTGGTAAAATTTGCAAAGTTTCTAAACTAGCCAATATTTTCATCTTGGTAGTTTCATCTTTACCACACAAGCTTTGCAAGTTGTTTTTCAAATTCTTGCGTCGATGTAAAAAACAACCTTGAACTACACGGCTAAAAGCGGTGGAAGAAAGTAACGGCGGATAAACTTGTGTTGCTTGCGTTAATTTAATAACAGCTGAATCGACTTTAGGCTGTGGAACAAATGAAGTTTTCGGAACCTTAAGTGCTAGTTCAACCTTTCTTTGATGCTGGACTAAAACTGATAAAGCCCCATAAGCTTTAGTTTGCGGTACAGCTGCTAACCGCTCGGCCACCTCTTTTTGCATCATTACCACGATAACTGATAAAGCAACTGGTTGTTGCAATAAAAACTTGATAATTGGGCTGGTAATATAATATGGCAAATTAGCAACCACTTTAATTTGTTGATGTCCCGGCAAATATTGATCGATCAATTCTGCTAAATTGGCCGTTAAAATATCTTGCTGCAAAATGGTAATATTTTGGTAATCTGCTAATGTTTCAGCTAACACCGGCAACAAACGCTGATCAACCTCTAGCGCTAAAACTCGGCGCGCTTTTTGAGCTAATTGCTCGGTTAAAGCACCGATTCCCGGTCCAATTTCAATCACATCGTCATCTTGTCCAATTTCGGCCACCGCGACCATTTTTTGTAATAAAGCCAAATTTGTCAAGAAATTTTGGCCTAAGCTTTTTTTGAAATTTAAATTATACGCTTCAACGATTGCTTTCGTCCGAAGCGGTGTTGCAATTGCCGGTTTCTGATTAACCATGCTTTTTTTCCTCCTGATCAAGCTGAGCAACAGCCGTTTGAAACTTTTCTGGGGTAATTTGGAATAAGTTTAAGCGCTCATATAAACGTTTGCCATTAGTATAGCCAATTTGCAAGATCTCACCTAACCGCGCCCTTCGAGATTTAGCTGCATAGCCAGCCGTTAAATGAGCTTGTTGAAGCATTGAACGGGTAATCAAAGGCTGCGCAGCTGGCCTTTCTGTGTAAACATTGGCGAGGGCTTGACGAATTGCTGTGACTGAAGCATGTTCAACTCCCAAACTGCCTTTTTTACCTGGGATAGCTTGCTGTTTCGTTAAGAAAGCATGCTTAACTCCGGGAACCTGTTGGGCGATTGTCTGTCTGATTTTTTCACCTGAAAAGTCCGGATCAGTAAAAACAATGACGCCACGTCTTTTTTGCAATAAGGCGATTTGTTGCAGACAGCTTGGACTGATTGCTGAGCCATTGGTTTCTAATGTGTCAGCTTTGACTGCCAGTTTGATTCTTTTGGTGTCATCTTTTCCTTCGACGACGATAACTTCTTTAATATTCTTCATGATTTGATCCTTAAAAATTTAATTGTGTTCTGATAAGTAATCGCTGCTAGCTCTCTAGCCGATATTTGCCGCAAATTCGCTAAATATTCTAACGTCAAGCGGGTAAAGCCGGGTTCATTTTGCCGGCCACGATAAGGTTCTGGTGCCAAATAAGGTGCATCAGTTTCAACTAAGACTCGCTCAAGCGGCGTGGCTAAAAAAGCTTTTCGAACAACAGCAGCATTTTTAAAAGTTACAACTCCGCTAAAGGATAAATACATTCCCAAATCTAAGAACTTTTGTGCCCACTTTTCATCCCCATTAAAGCTGTGCATTACGCCACCAAATTCTGCTATTTGAGCTGCTTTTAAAAGCTGGTAAGTATCCGCAAAAGCATCGCGATTGTGAATACTAACTGGCAAATGCAATTGGCGTGCTAACACCAGCTGCCGCCGAAAGACTTGCTGTTGAACTAGATGTGAAACCTGGCAATGATAATCCAAGCCAATCTCTCCCAAGGCCTTCATCCGCGATGCTTGCAAGGCTTGCTTTAATCTTTGTTCTTCAATGTCATCATAACGCTTCGCATCTTCCGGATGACAACCAGCTGCACCATAAATCTGCGGAGTTAAAGCAAACAAGGCTTGCAAACGCCGTAAACTAGCATGATCTCCAGCTAAAACCAGCATTGAGGTAACCGAAAAAGCTTGTGCACGTTCAATCACGTCTGGTAGATCATTAGCAAAGGCCAAATCATTGATATGCGTATGTGAATCAAAAATATCCATTTGTCCTCCCCAAATTTAAAACTACAATAAATAAAGATCTTCCC
>NZ_AHYZ01000110.1 GCF_000255495.1 Liquorilactobacillus vini DSM 20605 | reverse complement strand
TTTGTAATTTAAATTGGTATAGCTGAATTATTAAGCTATCTGTTCTGCGGAATGGATGGCTTTTTTAATATAGTAATGATAGTTTAGACTGAGATAACTGTTTTTTAAAGCTATCAGGATTCTTAAACGAAAGTTCTCAAAATTTCTAAGGTCATAAGCGGTTCGTTTAATAACTTTGATTTTATTATGGTACCTTCTACTGATCCATTTGAAAATGAAGTCTTGAAATGGTTGCTGATTTTGCTTTGATGTTTACGCAGCGTTCAGATAGTTTTCTTTATTTGTTTAGGCATCTCAGTAGCTGAGTCCAATAAATTACTTAAGGCTTTTGTATCTTAATGGCGGACACGTAATAGCGTTTGGTAATAATTTATAAGCTAGTTCATTAGACATCTTCAGCAAACAACTTAGAAAAGCGCCTGCTAGTCATTAAGAAACAGCATAGTCTTATCTGTTTGAGAAATTTTTTTTAACGCAACAGTGGTCCAATCTTTAACTACAACAGAAATATGCTTTTTAGATTAAAAGCTAGCAAAAGTGACTCCTGAATGGTAATAAAATTTCTTCAGGGATATAATTTTCACCAAATTTAGGATCAAGAATAAGGTTTGCGTCTTTAATTCCGAGTAAAAATTGGTACTAGATAGAGAATATTTCTGTCAGTGCCAAATATTATAGAACCAGTTATTTTGATAAGACTTTTTTCTGAGTTATATTTTGGATTGAATGGAATAATGATTTTAGCTAGCTAATTTTGCTATACTAGTAATAAATACAAAGGAGTGAAGCAATGCTGCAAGTAAATGATTTGACGAAAACTTTTGGTCAAGCAACAGCCGTTGATCATGAAAGCTTCCAAGTCAAACCGGGGGAGATCTTGGGCCTGATCGGACAAAATGGGGCCGGAAAGACGACGACATTTCGAATGATTTTAAACTTTCTAACACCAGATAGTGGCCAAATTACTTGGGAAAATCAACCATTGAACCGGACAGATTACGATCAAATTGGTTATTTGCCTGAGGAACGGGGGTTGTACCCTAAAATGCGGGTTGGTGAACAGTTGACCTACTTTGCTCGATTACATGGGATGAAGTTAGCTGAGATTCGCCAACAAATCCCGCAATGGGTGAAGCGCTTCCAGGTCAAGGGAAAGTTGACAGACAAGGTTAAAGATCTTAGTAAAGGCAACCAACAAAAAGTTCAGTTAATTGCAACCTTGATTCATATGCCTAAATTGGTTATTTTGGATGAACCATTTTCCGGGCTTGATCCGGTAAATGCAAGTTTGTTAGAAGCAGGAATTTTAATGTTGCGCGATGCTGGCTCAGCTATTATTTATTCGAGTCACGACATGGGTAATGTTGAAGCAATTTTTGATCAACTAGTCATGTTAAAAAATGGTCAAGTTGTTCTTAGTGGTGCTGTTAGTGAAATCCGGCAAAGTTTCGGACGTACCAAGCTTTTCTTAGAGTCCAACCTAACCCGTGAACAATTAGTCGCCTATCCTGAAGTTAAAGCTATCAAACAACGTGGAAGAGAATTTGAATTAACCCTCAATGATCCAGCTGCGGGACAAAAAATTTTTGCGGCAGCAACCAAAGAAGGATACATTCCTGAATTTCGTCAAGTGCCGCCATCATTGGATGAAATTTTTCGCTTGAAAGCAGGTGCAGCTGATGAATAAGTATTGGATCGTTACCAGTCAAGTTTATCGTAAAAACTTAAAAAGTGGTTCCTGGTTATCATTAGTTTTATCACCGTTAATTTTGTTGGCAATTGTGATTGGAATTGGTTGGTATGTTAGCCAGAGCGATCAGCCAGCTCAAGTGGCAGTTGTAACGGATAATCCAGCGATTGCACAAACTTTGAAAAAAGCCAATGATGCTGATATTCATTACCAATCTTTGTCAGCAGCTCAGGCCAAGAGAAAATTGAAGCATGAAAGTATTACTGGGATCTTGACAATTAAAACGGAACCAGATATTTCGGCAAAATACGTTGAATTAGCCAATGCGGAAACGAGTGCTGATTTGAGTAAAATGCGGGCAGCGCTCACAAGTTTGAAAACTAGTCAAGCTGCGAGTCGGTTAAAATTAACATCGGCACAATTACAGGCGTTGACCACCCCAGCTCAAGTGCAAAAAAAGACGGTCGCTATTGAAAATGGCAAACAAGTTGCGAAAAGTAATTCAGCTTCAGCGGCTAATTATGCTTTTGCAACCGGATTAACAATTTTTATCATGTTAATTATTACAGTTTATGGTCAAATGTTGGCACAGGAAATTGCGACTGAAAAGGGTTCACGTATTATGGAAATCTTACTGAGTTCGGTTAGTGCAACTACACAGTTTTTTGCTAAATTAACGGCAATTTTATTGTTGCTCGTGACACAATTAGCGATTTATGTTATTGCAGGAGGTTTAAGTTGGACTTGGCTAAAGCAGCAATCATTTGTCGAGGATATTTTACCAGCGGTTGATTTATCAGTTTTTTGGTCAACAACTTCATTGATGGCAATTTTATTCTTTATCATTGGGACAATGACTTTTGCAGTTTTAGCAGCCTTATTAGGTTCATTAGTAGCCAATCAAGAACAAGTTAATACAGCAGTTATGCCAATTTCACTGCTGGCTTTGGCTGGCTATTTTCTGTCGCTAATGGCCCAAGCTGGTGATTCAATGTTGATTAAGGTTTTCAGTTATATACCATTTATTAATGTTGAATTGATGCCTGTTAGATTAGCATTACAGCACACAACGTTGTTAGCTGCTGGGATTAGTTTAGTAATTGCGGTAATTTTCTTAATTGTTTTCACTTTCATTGTGGTTAAAGTCTACCAAACTAACGTCTTAGTGTACTCAGAAGCAGGCATCATTAAAGCGATTCGGCAATCTTTTCGGATTTGGCAAGCGGAATGGAAAAAGTAAGAAAGTACTTTTCAGCCGAAAAATTAAAGAAAGCAGCTTGGTCAAAAAAGATCAAACTTCCCATTTTGGCTTAGCTTTTTGTATAAGTAAATGCAATACAATCTAACTCGTTAACAGGCTTAAATCCGATGTTTCGATAGAACGCGATGTTTTTTTCTCGTCACTAGTTAACAAATTAATTTGGTAATAATCTGGATAGAGTGCCAATATACGCTTTATTAGATCGCTGCCAATTCCTTTTCGCTGATAGGTTGGCAAGATTAGAATATCCTGAATATATATTATTGAAGCACCATCTCCAATTACCCGGATTAAACCAACCAACTTTTTTTATCGTAGGCATAAATAGTTATTAAACTATTCTTGAATGACTTGTTTAACATGTCTAACCGATTAGGATAGTTTGTCCATTTGAAACTTGGCCGTGAGTTCATAATCGCAGAATTATTATTGAACATTTCTAAATAATAGATTCCCTTTTGGGATGTTGGAGTATAAGTAACTGAATGCTGCCCAGCTTGTGAAACAAAGTTAGTTTCTTTTTTCAAAAGTAAATTGCTGTAATTATCAATGCCTTGCCAGACTGAACTATCAGCAATCAAATAATCAAGTTTCGGCTTAGTTTCCAGATCACTGATTTTCATAATTGTTGAGGTTTCTCGCGAACTGATCAAAATTTGGTTATCATTAAGTAACTGGATCGTATTAGCATGAATCACATCATGGTACCCTTTATTACTAGTTTCAGTCTCTAAAGAGGTAGCTTTTG
>NZ_AHYZ01000111.1 GCF_000255495.1 Liquorilactobacillus vini DSM 20605 | reverse complement strand
GCTTGCGGCGCTTTTCTTGATTTGATACATGACAAATAGAATTTTTATAAAAAGTAGAACGTGGGATCTTAAGGGCGTGACAAACATCACTTATATTGTGATTCTTAGCTGCCTGGTGAGCTGCGGTAATGATTGAGTCTGAAGCTAATTTTTTGCGAATATGGTCAAGACTTTTTTTAAGATTTCATTTTCCTCTTGAATCTTTTGATAAGCTTTTTTCAGTTTGAGATATTCATCCTGGCTGATGCCAGTTTGCTTATCTTTAGCATAACGTTTAATCCAAGCATAAATGTTTTTATCTGAAATACCATATTCGCTAGTCAGATCTTTTACCTTTTCCCCATTTTGATAAAGAGACACAATCATCTTCTTAAAATCAATATCATATTTAGTGGCCATATAGGATATCTCCAATCTTGATAAAGATATTCTACCAAAAGCTGTCCATAATTTATACTAGCT
>NZ_AHYZ01000112.1 GCF_000255495.1 Liquorilactobacillus vini DSM 20605 | reverse complement strand
TTTTTGCTTGATTTCAAGTTTTATTAGGGCAGCTTGTTTTCTGTAAAAAATAATTTTTCATCTTTACCACGGTTACATTCAGCTTGAATTGTTACATGGGAAATCTGATATTTATTTTTTAAAATGGCTTCAACTTGGCCATAAATTTTTTCGGTTTGACTGAGCGAAATATCTTTTAAATTTAAATGCAAGGAAACAACAGTTTGATTTTCGTCGATTTGCCAAGCATGAAAATGATGGACCCCGGTAACTTCGGGTAAGCTTAGCAGATCAGTTTTGATTTTGTCGTAATCTAAAATTGGAGAGCTTTCCATCAAAATTTTCAGCGTTTGACGAATGATCGGCCAAGCTTCATAAGCAATATAAATTGAAACAATTACTGTCATCAATGGGTCGATCCAGTAAAATTTGAAGAAAAAAATCAAGATCGCACTAATGATCACACCAATTGAAGCTAAAGCATCACTTAAAAGGTGCAGGTAAGTTGCGCGAATATTTAAATTATGTTTTGCATCACGATTTAACAATAAAGTTGCTAGAGAATTTGCCAGCAAGCTGATCAATGCCACCCAAAACATGATTCCTCCAGCTACAACCTCTGGATGAAAAAAACGACGAATCGCTTCAATTATTAAAAAGAGTGAAACACCGATCAATAAGGCTGAGTTTAACAGAGCAGTCAAGATTTCAATTCGGCGATAACCATAGGTGTTAGAGCTATTAGGCAAACGTTGGCCAATTCGATGGGCTACGTAACTAAGGATAATTGATAAAGCATCGCCAAAGTTATGAAAGGCATCTGACAATAAGGCTAAACTGCCTGACAAGATCCCGCCAACAAATTCAAAAACAGTAATTAAAGCATTCAATAAAGTTACGATTAGGAATCGGCCACTATCTTTTTTCCTTTCCATGATAACTCAGCTCCCTTTTATACTATGAACATATGCTCATATCTTAATTAAATCATAGTCGCTTAATTTAAAAAATGCAAGCAGATTAAGTCAAAATGAAATGAAATTCAGCGGGAAATGGGCTAAAATTAGAAAATGGATGAAATGCTTGGTAGGAGGACCAAAAAGTGAGTGAAGAAATCTCGACTGCAAGATTATTAGTTAAATGTTTAGAAAACGAAAATGTTCGTTATGTGTTTGGCATTCCTGGAGAGGAAAATATTAATCTGATTGATGAATTAAACCAATCAGAAAAGATCCATTTTGTTTTAACCCGCCATGAACAGGGGGCATCCTTTATGGCAAGTACTTACGGGCGTCTAACAGGAATTCCCGGAGTTTGTTTAGCTACTCTGGGGCCGGGAGCCATTAATTTGATGCTTGGTGTCGCTGATGCACAAACTAATTCCACGCCGTTAGTTGCGATCAGTGCTCAAGGTGGATTAATCCGATTGCATAAGGAATCACATCAGGTAATTGATTTAGTTAGTATGTTCAAACCAATCACTCAATATGCAGACATGGTTCTAACTCCTAATGCTGTCCCAGAAATGGTTCGGAAGGCTTTTTCAACTGCGAAACGTGATCGGCCAGGAGCTTCTTATTTAGCTTTGCCACAAGATATTGAAAGTCGTCCAGTTTCGGCAGACCGGCAACCGTTAGCGATCGATCCAATTTCATTTACCCAGCCAACCAGCAGTGATATTGAAAAAGCTGTTGAGTTAATTGCTGCAGCTGAGCATCCAATTATCTTGGCCGGGGATGGTGTTTTGTGGAAACATGCTGAACAGGAAGTCCGAGAATTGAGTGAGTTGTTGGAAATCCCAGTAGTCACGACCTTTATGAGTAAAGGAGTTATTTCTGATCGGCATAAAAATGCGCTAGGAGTCGTTGGCTTTATGCGCAAGGATTATGAGAACTTTGCAATCGATCAGGCCGATTTGATTATTTCCATTGGCTTTTCAATTCAACAGTTTGATCCACAAAAAATCAATCCCAACCGTGATAAAAAAATTATTCACATCAATATGTTTCGGCAAGACGTAGATAGTCACTATCCGGTAACGTTAAACATTATTGCTAATATTCGAGCTAGTTTACAGGCTTTGCTGCAAGCATTGAAATTACAGGATATTCACTTTTCACATCAAACTTCTGAAATCCGGCAGTTAATTCAAGAGGAACTTGTTAGTGGGGCCAAGAGTCAACAAGTGCCACTTAAACCTCAAACGATTGTTTATGAAACACGTCAGGCACTACCAGACGATGCAGTGGTTTTAGTTGATACTGGTGCGGTCAAAATGTGGATGGCACGGTTATATCAGACGTATTTATCGAATACTTGTTTAATTGATAATGGTTTGTCGACCATGTCTTGGACTCTACCAGGTGCAATTGGAGCAAAGCTAGCTCGGCCGAATAAAACTGTGGTTGCAGTAATGGGGGACGGCAGTTTTTTGATGAATTCACAAGAAATTGAAACAGCTGTCAGAGAAAAACTGCATTTGATTATTGTGATTTGGGAAGATCATTCTTATGGACTAATCAAATGGAAAATGGATATGGAGATTCAGCATCATAATGGAGTTGATTTTACTAATCCGGACTTTGTTAAATATGCTGAAAGTTTCGGTGCAATTGGGCGTCAAGTTACCCAAACTGGTCAGTTTGCAGCATATATGCAAGAAGCGGTAGCAGCTAAAGAAGGTGTTTATGTTATTGCTGTTCCAGTTGATTATCGGGAAAATCTGAAATTGATTGCCAAACTTGGAAATACCACAATGCGAATTTAACTATTTAGAAAAATTAGTTGACAGTTATTGATTCTTAATTTATCATTTCTTTAAATAATAAATTGATTATGAAAAGAAGAGTAGGCTGGACACTGAAGCTAAGCAAGCGTTGTTGATGTAAGGACGTCTTTATTTCAGCTGAAGATGAACTTGGATTCTTTAAACAGTGCAAGCTGTTTAAACGGGTGAGTCCGTTAACGCTAATCTGTTAATGAGGTCATGTTGCTTTGCAACACTGATAAATCCGGGTGGTACCACGAGAAATTCGTCCCAAAATTGGGACGTAATTTTTTTAATTATTAGACGAGGTGATTTTTTGGTTAAACAAAATAGTTCTTTAAAACGTAAAATGGAAGCTCGACATTTGTTGATGATTTCATTAGGTGGAGTCATTGGAACAGGCTTGTTTTTAAGTTCAGGATATACGATTCATCAAGCTGGACCTTTAGGAACGATTATCGCTTATTTTATTGGAGCTGCAATTGTTTATACAGTAATGTTGTGCTTGGGAGAATTAGCAGTAGCTATGCCGCAAACTGGTTCTTTTCATGTTTATGCGGAAAAATTTATCGGACCAGGGACGGGTTTTACAGTGGCAATTTTGTATTAGTTTACTTGGACAATTGCTCTTGGATCAGAATTTACAGCAGCTGGTTTGATTATGAAAAATTGGTTTCCTCATTCGCCGACATGGTTATGGAGCTTATTGTTTATGATTATAATTTTCACTTCAAATGCTTTATCTGTTAAATTCTTTGGTGAATCTGAATTTTATTTTGCTAGCATCAAAGTTTTAGCAATTGTTTTTTTTATTGTTGTTGGTAGTTTAGCAGTCTTAGGAATCTTACCGGTCAAAGGTTATCATCCAAATCCGCTTTTTCACAATTTGTATCAAGATGGCTGGTTTCCTACTGGATTTAAGGGAGTTTTTACAACGATGTTGACAGTTAATTTTGCATTTTCTGGGACAGAGCTGATTGGTGTGACTGCTGGGGAAGTTAAAGATCCAGCTCATGCAATTCCCAAGGCAATTCATACCACGTTATGGCGTTTGATTATCTTTTTTATTGGTAGTGTTGCAGTCATGGCGACTTTAATTCCCTGGAGAAAAGCTGGCGTAGTTGAGAGCCCATTTGTTTTAGTCTTTAAAAGTATCGGATTGCCATTTGCGGGTGACTTAATGAATTTTGTAATTTTAACTGCGATTTTATCAGCTGCCAATTCTGGCTTATATGCTTCGACACGCATGTTGTGGTCATTAGCAAATGAAGGAATGATTAGCTCAGTTTTTGTTAAATTGACTAGAAATGGAGTGCCATTGATTGCCCTGATTACGAGTATGTTGGGTGGAATCTTTGCTTTGTTGTCCAGTGTAACTGCTGCTGCAACGGTTTATTTAGTATTAGTTTCGATTTCAGGATTAGCAGTTGTTTTTGTTTGGATGGCAATTGCTTTATCAGAATTAAATTTTAGAAAACAGTGGCTTAAATCGGGGAAGAGAGTTGAGGATTTAGCTTTTGTTACGCCTTGGTATCCATTCGTGCCGATAATTGCCTTTACGGCCAGTTTACTTTCATGTATTTTAATCATTTTTGATCCAACGCAACGACCAGCTTTATTTTATATGATTCCATTTGTAATTGGATGTTATATTATTTATTACTTAAAAACCAATTTAAATCGTTTTAAAGCATATTTGAAAGGGGAAAGAAAATGAAAGAACCAATTACAGAGCTTTTAAAACAAAAGGAAACTTTAATTTCAGATGGCGCCATGGCAACTGAATTAGAGAAATTAGGTGTCAATACAGCAAATGATCTTTGGTCAGCTGCCGCCTTACTGACTGAACCTGCCAAGATTACTCAAGTGCATCGCAGTTATTTTGCTGCGGGAGCAATGATTGCTACCACTAATACTTATCAAGCTAATTTTGCCGCTTTTCAAAAGCGAGGTTTTAATCAAGTACAGTTTCAACAATTAATCAAACAAGCGGTTGATTGTGCTCGTCAAGCTCAAAGTTCAGCGAAGATTCCTAACGAGACATTAGTTGCTGGCAGTGTTGGACCTTATGGAGCCTATTTAGCTGATGGCAGTGAATATACTGGAAATTATCAATTAACGGAAGCTGAATTTCAAAATTTCCATTATTTACGAATCAAAGCTTTGCTGGCTGCTCAAGTTGATGTCCTGGCAATTGAAACTCAGCCTAAGTTTGCTGAAGTTCAAGCTCTGGTCAAGCTTTTAGCTGCCAAATTTTCTCAAACAACGGCCTGGATTTCTTTTAGTATTAAAGATCCCCAACATTTGTGTGATGGAACTTTGTTGGCACAAGCAGCTACTTGGTTGAATGATCAGCAACAAATCAGTGCAGTAGGTATTAATTGTACCGACTTGCTGCAAATTACACCGGCCTTACAGACTTTAAAGAAATATTCAGTTAAGCCGCTAATTGTTTATCCAAATAATGGTGATGAGTATGATCCGGTAACTAAACAGTGGCAGGCTAAACATTTATCACAAAACTTTTCCGACCTAGTTCCACAATGGCAAAAAAACGGTGCCCGCATCATTGGTGGATGTTGTCGGACGACTCCTACTGAGATAGCAGCTATTGCGCAAACGGTAGCTAAAAAATGACTGAGTTTCACGTGAAACAGTTTGGTGGAAAGGATGATTTTAATGACAAGTGAATTGACCGGTAAAGCTGGAATTAAAGATGCTTTACCAACGGCTTTAGGATATATTAGTATTGCGATTGCCTTTGGAATTTTAGGCCGGACTAGCGGCCTAGATCTTCTAAGTGTAATGCTATTGTCAATATTTACTTATACTGGATCGGCGCAATTTGTGATTATTAGCATGCTTGCCACCCATAGCAATATTTGGTCGATCGTAATTTCAACTTTATTGATCAGCTCACGGATGTCATTGATGAGTTTGACAGTTGCACCGTATTTTAATCAAACTAGTCTCAGCCGCAATTTGTGGTTGGGAAGTTTGTTGACAGATGAAACCTTTGCTTTAAGCATGAACAAACTTAATTACACTGAGCATAAGTTAAGTTTTTCGTGGTTGAACGCTGCTAATTTGTTAGCTTATTTAGTCTGGGCTGCCGCAACTTTAACTGGTGGATTAGTTGGACAGCTGATCAAAGATCCTGAGCAACTAGGCTTAAGTTTTGCCTTAGTTGCTATGTTTATTGGCTTAATGTACTTGCAATTGATCAGTGATCGTTTGATGGGGATTACCCGGCAATTAATAATTATTTTGGTTGTGGCAATCAGTTTTTATTTTTGCTTGATTTATTTTTCCGCTAATATTGCTTTATTATTAACTGTTATTATTGGCAGTTCAATTGGGGTGGTGATCGAACGTTGGTATTAGGGAAATACGTGCTATTCACAATTTTAGGTTGCAGTCTAGTGACCTGGTTCTTGCGAGTGACGCCTTTTATAATTTTGCAGCATTTTCATTTGCCAAAACTAGTTTTGGATTATTTGAATTTTGTACCAATCGCGATTATGGCGGGTCTCTGGATTGAAAGTTTATTGATTCGGCAATCAGGGCAATTGCCAGCAATTAATTGGTTGAATCTTGGTGCTAGTATTCCAGCCTTTTTGACCGTTATTATTTCTAAAAACCTATTAATTACTGTGATCGTCGGAGTCATTGGAGCTGGGATTTTACAAATGGCATTTTAAAAGCAGGTGAATTTACTAACCAACTAAAAACAGCTGCTAATGATCTTAATCTTAAAAAGATCACTAACAGCTGTTGGGATAAATTTAATTACTTATTATGAGTTTTGACGGCATTTTGCTGCCGGGTATGTTCAGCTAAGTGGACCAAATGAGTCAAAAAGGCATGAGTCGTAGCTGCATAATTATATTTTTGGCCCAATTTTACTAAATAACCATTGATATAATCGACTTCAGTTGGTCGGTTGTGGGACATATCTTGATACATTGAAGGGTAATGCAATGGATTGGCAACTTTCGAAACATAATTGATACTATCAAGTTCTGCCTGGCGAGTGTTAAGCATCTGAACACCTGCTCGTTCACAGACATCATAGGCTTCATTGATCAGCTGCCGGCTTAATTCATCAGCACCTGAATAGCTGGCAAATTCGCCCATTGTGATTTCAAATAAAGTACATAAAGTATTAACTACAGAGTTAAAGACTACTTTTGCCATTAAGGTCCCCATAAAGTTGGTAGTTAAATTTGGATTAAATTGGGCTTTCTTAAGTTCGGCAACTACTTTATGAGTCATTTCATCGGGCTTTTCGGTATAGTTTGCCAAATTCATCGTCCCTGCACCGCGAGCGCCGATGAAGTCAACGTCGCCGGGGCCATTTAAAACAGTTGCAACTAGAGCTGTTCCGGCCAAGAGTTTAGCCGGCTTAAAGTACTTGAGTAATTTTTCCACATGACCCATTCCATTCATACAAGTTAGAGCATATTGTTGGTCGTTAAAACAATGAGCGGTGCGTTTCAGGAAATCAGCTAGTTGCATTTGTTTAGTGAAGAAGATCCAAACATCAGGATTGCCATGATATTCTTCGGGATAAAATAATTTAACTGGGACTAGCTGACGGTTTTGGTGATCGCGTGAAACAAAGACCCCACCTTGTTGCCGGACTTTTTCAACATTTGGTTTCCAAGTATCAACAAATTCAACTTGATTGCCGGCATCTTGCAACAAAACACCATAACGATAGCCCATGGCACCGGCACCAACAACTGTAAACTTCATAATAAATTCCCCCTATGATTTTTTGAAAACAAAATTACGTAATAAAATTAAAACAGCGTCCTTTAAACAAAGAATTTGTTTAAAGGACGCTACTGCGTGGTACCACCTTTTTTTATCCACTAAATGACTGTGGACCTTATTCGAACCTTTTGATCCGTCAGCATGTTAATGGATGCCACCACCGTAATTTACTGATAAGTAAAGACTTACTTTGACTACAGCGCTCAAAGATGATTGACTAAGCAAGGCTTAAATATCTGCTTTCACCTAACCAGACTCGCTAACTTCAGTTTCAGCTTGTCGTTTCTTTTCATTGCGTTTTTTGTTCTAATTTAAATTTAACAATATTCTAAGTTCATTTTTGCCAATAGTCAAGTCTTTTTTTGCTTTCTATTTGAAAAAATTAAGTGAGAAAGCTTCTTAACTAATTAAAAATAATTATTCCTCCCGGTT
>NZ_AHYZ01000113.1 GCF_000255495.1 Liquorilactobacillus vini DSM 20605 | reverse complement strand
AAAAAAACTATAAGTCATTCTCACAAATGACTTATAGCAATTCTAATCAAAATTTTGATCTTAATTATTTATTTTCGATTGCATCGCGTGCAGCAGCACTTAAATTATAGAATGAATGTACACCCTTGTACTGAGCAACGTTCTTACCTAATTGATCTTCAATTCTCATCAACTGATTGTACTTAGCAATCCGGTCAGTTCTACTCATTGAACCAGTCTTGATTTGACCAGCATTAGTAGCAACAACCAAATCAGCAATTGTTGTATCTTCAGTTTCACCTGAACGATGAGAAACAATTGCTGTATAACCAGCTTCTTTAGCCATTTCAATTGCTTCAACTGTTTCGGTTAAGGTACCAATTTGGTTAAGTTTAATCAAAATTGAGTTAGCAGCTCCCATTTCAATACCTTTCTTGAGATACTGCGTATTGGTTACAAAGAAATCGTCACCAACTAATTGAACCTTTTTACCCAATTCACTCGTAACTGTTACCCAATCATCCCAGTTATTTTCATCAATTGGATCTTCAACTGAAATAATCGGATATTTATCAACTAAACCTTCAATATATTTTACAAACTCCGGAGTTGTAAACTCTTCACCTGTTGACCAGCGAAGCTTGTATTTCTTAGTATCATTATCCCATAATTCAGAAGCAGCAACATCAACCGCAATAGCAACGTCCTTACCTGGTTTGTAACCAGCTGCTTCAATTGCTTTAATCAAATATTGCAATGGTTCTTCATTATTAGCGAAATCAGGTGCAAAACCACCTTCATCACCAACAGAAGTTGCTTTACCATCAGCTGCCAACAGATTCTTTAAGTTGTGGAAAGTTTCTGAGCCCATTCGGATTGCTTCTTTAACGGTTTTGGCACCAACAGGCATGATCATAAATTCTTGGAAATCAACTTTGTTATTTGAATGAGCGCCACCATTAATAACGTTCATCATTGGTGTTGGCAGAACATGAGCATTGAAACCACCTAAGTAACTGTACAGTGGAACTTGAAGCTCATCAGCAGCAGCCCGAGCAGCAGCAATTGAAACAGCTAAAATTGCATTAGCACCAAGTTTGCCTTTGTTAGGAGTACCATCTAATGCAATCATTGCTTTATCAATTGCAACTTGATCAGTAACTTCATAACCAACAATTTCTTTTGCAATTACATTATTAACATTATCAACTGCTTTGGTTACGCCTTTACCCATATAGCGGGATTTATCGCCATCACGGAGTTCAACAGCTTCGTGTTCACCAGTAGAAGCACCTGAAGGAACGATACCACGACCAAAACCGCCTGCTTCAGTATAAACTTCAGCTTCAACGGTAGGATTGCCACGTGAATCTAAAACTTCGCGAGCATAAATTTCAGTAATACTAGACATAATACACTCTCCTTTTGAGTTTGCTTAACTTGAGGACTGCCTCAAGCTTATTTTAAGTGTTTTTGGCAAAAGTTTCAATTGTTAATTAATTAGCAATCTTTTAATCCTTGAAATGAACTAATTGCAAAAATGATTCCGGCACTAATGAAGCTCCTCCCACTAGGCCACCATCAATATCTTCTTTAGCCATTAATTCCTTAACATTAGCAGGCTTTACCGATCCACCGTATTGAATCCTGACTTTATCCGCAACAGTTTGGTCATAAAGACTTGCAACTGTCTTGCGAATTACTGCACAAATTTCTTCAGCTTGATCAGCACTTGCAGTTTTACCAGTTCCAATTGCCCAAATTGGTTCGTACGCAATAACTAACTGACCAACTTGATTAGCACTTAAACCTTTAAGAGCCGCTTTAACCTGTCGAGAAACCCATTCTTCAGCTTCCCCAGCTTCACGCGTTTCTAATGATTCACCACAACAAATGATCGGCAATAAACCATTTTGGAAAATTGCGTGTGCTTTTTTATTAATATCTTCATCTGTTTCGTGAAAATAATCACGACGCTCTGAATGACCAATAATCACGTAGTCAACGCCCATATCTTTCAAAACTTTTGGTGAAGTTTCTCCGGTAAAGGCTCCTTTATCTTCAAAGTAACAATTTTCAGCCGCAACTTTTAATTCAGAACCCTTAGCATTTTCTAGCAGTGCAGGTAAGTCAACTGCTGGAGCAGCAATAACAGATTCAACTGAATCAGCACTTGGCAAATTATCTTTAACTGCTTTAACAAATTCTGCTGTTTCGCTAGGATTCATGTTCATTTTCCAGTTACCAGCAATAATTGGTGTACGCACAAAAATCATCCTTTCATTCATTTTCATTTTAAATCTCTAATATCTATTTATCTGAAACAGCAGCAATCCCAGGTAATGTCTTACCCTCAAGATATTCTAGAGAAGCACCACCACCAGTTGAAATATGGGTTAATTTATCTGCAACACCTAACTGTTGAACAGCAGCTGTTGAATCGCCACCACCGACAATTGTTGTAGCATCACTTAAGGTTCCTAAGAATTTACCAACTTCAAGTGTACCTTTAGCATAGTTGCTCATCTCAAAAACACCCATTGGCCCGTTCCAAACAACTGTTTTTGCGTCTTTCAAAACATCTTCAAATAAAGCAACTGATTTTGGCCCAATGTCAAGTGCCATATAGCCATCAGGAATTTCACCTTCAACAACTTTATTAGGCACGTCATTTGAAAACTTTTCTGCAACAACAGAATCAACTGGAAGAACCAGCTTGTCACCAGCCTTTTCCATAATAGACTTAGCAAGTTCTACTTTATCTTTTTCAACTAATGAATTTCCAATCTTCATTCCTTTAGCTGCATAGAATGTATAAGTCATGCCGCCACCAATTAAGATTTTGTCAGCTTTGCCTAATAAATGATCAATAACACCAATTTTGTCAGAAACCTTAGCACCACCAAGAATTGCAACAAATGGATGTACTGGATTGTCAACTGCATTACCTAAGAATTTTATTTCTTTTTCCAACAAGAAACCTGCAGCTGCTTGTTCCATATTGCTGGCAATTCCAACATTCGAAGCATGCTTCCGATGCGCAGTACCAAAAGCATCGTTAACATAAACATCGCCTAATGATGCCCAATATTTACCTAATTCAGGATCATTGCCAGATTCCTTCTTACCATCCAAATCTTCAAAACGGGTATTTTCAACTAACAGAATATCACCATCATTCATTTTACCGATAGCTTCTTCAAGTTGTGGCCCGCGAGTTGCTGGAACAAAGGTAACTGGTTTTTTGATCAAGTCAGCCAAGCGCTCAGCAACTGGACGTAATGTTAATTTTTTCTTATCATCTTCTGTTTTTACCCGACCAAGATGTGAAAACAAGATTGCTTTGCCACCATGTTCAGTAACATATTTGATTGTTGGCAAGGCAGCAACTATCCGGTTATCATTGCCAATTACACCATCCTTAATCGGAACGTTAAAATCAACCCGAATTAAAACTTTTTTCCCTTTTACATCTAAATCTGATACAGTTAGTTTAGCCATAAAATATTCAGCCTCCATATTTATTAAAAGAAAAAGCGAAGAGAGTTTTGCCTCCCCCCGCCTCGATGACTTGCAATCAGTTTATCAACTTAGCGTTTGCTAAATCTTAAAGCATGCTAGCAAATTTCTCTAATGTACGGATCATTTGTGCTGTAAAGCCAGATTCATTATCATACCATGCAACTGTCTTAACAACTTGTCCATCACCTTTGCCAACAACTTGTGTTTGAGTTGGGTCAAAGACTGAGCCAAATGTTGTCCCAATGACATCTGATGATACAATTTCATCATCGTTATAACCAAATGATGGGTTATTTTCAGTAACTTTCTTAACAGCAGCATTAACTTCATCAACTGTAACTTCTTTGTTAAGAGTTGTTACTAATTCTGTTAATGAACCAGTAATAACTGGTACACGCTGTGCATGACCATCAAGCTTGCCGTTTAATGCAGGAACTACCAAACCAATTGCTTTTGCCGCTCCAGTTGAATGCGGAATTGTATTTTCAGCAGCAGCACGTGCATTACGAACGTTACCTTTGCGATCTGGACCATCTTGAAGTTTCTGGGTAGCTGTGTAAGCATGAATTGTTGTCATTGTACCAGCTTTGATACCAAATGCATCATTAACTGCTTTTGCCAAAGGTGCCAAGCAGTTAGTTGTACATGAAGCAGCTGAAACAATTGTATCTTCTGGTGTCAATGTATCATCGTTAACACCATAAACAATAGTCTTCATCTTGCCAGCCGGTGCAGAAATCAAAACTTTCTTAGCTCCAGCATCAATATGAGCTTGAGCTTTTTCTGTTGAAGTATAGAAACCAGTTGATTCAAGAACCAACTGAACACCGTCATTCTTAACCCAAGGAATATTATGAGCATCTGGTTCAGCGTATACAGGAATCTTCTTTCCGTTAACAACCAATGAATCTTCTGTTGCTGAAATTTCAGCATCAAATTGACCATGAGCTGTATCATACTTCAAAAGATGTGCCAACATTGCTGGTGAAGTTAAATCGTTAATAGCAACAACTTCAAGTCCTTCTGAAGTTTCAGCGATACGACGAAATGCAAGACGACCAATACGGCCAAAACCATTAATACCTACTTTAGTAGTCATACTAAAATTTCCTCCTTTAGGAAATAAAAATTTATTTTAAAAAGCGTGCTGGTTAAACACTACTCTTTTAAAATCGAATTTGCGGCACCTTCATCCGTAACTAACCACGTCTGACTTGGTGCATGTTTCATGTATGCGACAATTGCTTTGGCTTTTGAAGTTCCTCCTGCAACTGCTAACACACACTTCATTTTAGCGAGATCCTCTAACTGAACACCAATTCGTGGGATCTTATACACTATTTTACCACTTTCATCAAAAAAATACCCAAATGCTTCCCCAACAGCGTGATTTCTCTTCAGCATCGCAATAATCTCATTATTCATATCTCTTCTTTCAGCCATTTTCATAGCCTGTCCAATACTGTGAATAACTGCATCACTGTTTCTAATTAATTGAATCACCTGTTGAATGCTTGGTTCACTAAGGAGTGGAGTATAAGCATGCATACTTAATTGTTCTGGCACATACAAAACTCGATGCTTTCCTCTCGTTCGACGGGCCATAGCAGCACTAACACTGTTAGCCTGAATTGCAACGGTTTCTCCAACTCCTCCTCGCGCAGGAACAAAAATCAAGTCACGATTATCAGATAATTTAGGAGTCAAACAATGAGCAATCTTTGCCATTGTCGTTCCCCCCATAACAGCAACAATATTATGACCCAATGGCAACAAAATCTCAAGGGCTTTTTCAACTAATTTTCCCATTGAATCAATTACTTTTGCTTGATGATCTGTATTACCTGGAACAATCATGCAGTGTGAAATTCCTAAAAACTTAGCCAAGTCAACTTCCTGTTGCTGAATGCCAACTAGATTATCCACTATTTTTCTCAATCCAAAAGTAAGTTCTTTGCCCTTTTCAGTAACCATCATTCCTGATCGAGAAACACTAATCAACTTTTGTTTCTTTAAAAAATCTGTTTCCGTGCGCAAAACTCTTTCCGTCAAACCCATTTCTTGGGCCAAAGTACGCCTGCCAACTGGTTGTTCCCAATATATATGTCGAATAATCATGAAACGTTGGACCAAAGTTTCAATCATGTCAGGAGCAATTTGCTCAATCCATTCTAACTCTTGGTTCATTTCATAACCCTTCCTAATGGGACAAATTTAAGCCAACAGTGTCATTAAACGACCCAGTTAGTTAAAAACAAGCTATCTTCTGTTTTATTGCACCTCAACTACACCTTGAATTATAGCAACAATTTACCATTAATGCAAGCCAACCAGTAAATTACACACCAATCAGCTCGACTAATTTTAAAGGCTTTTAACGTCAAAAATTTATTAGCGGTCTTATCCCTTCACTAAAAAATTCTTTTATTCTTTTTGCTTTCTTTTTGTCGACGAAGGTATATGTAATTCTTCACGATACTTTGCAACTGTCCGACGTGAAAGAAAAATCTTACTATCCGCCAACACTTTTACCAATTTACTATCTGATAACGGATGTTGGGGATCTTCAGCCTTGATTAAAGCTTTAATTTGAACTTGAATGCTTTCTGCCGACAAATCCGCATTAGCTTTGCTGCTAATCGGCCTTTTGAAAAAACTCTTCAATTCAAAAACGCCAAAATCGCATTTTAAATATTTTCCATTAACAGCCCGGCTAATCGTAGACTCATGTAATTGCAGTTTTTGGGCAACATCTCTTAACAAAAGGGGCTTTAAGGTATGATTTTCCCCCAAAAAGAAATCTTTTTGAAAGTTAGCAATTTCTTTTCCAACTTTCAAAATAGTCGTACCTCGCTGTTCTAAGTTGTTTATTAATGTTTTATATTCTGACCTTTTTTGCTGCAAAAAATCCTTAACTTCCTGATCAGGTAAATTTACAAATTTTTCGAAATAACTTTGTTTAAAAATAATTTCGGGATTAGTTTTTTTAGTTAAGGTTACTTCAACCTTTTTTTTAAGATTATTTACTTTAAAAATTAGGTCAGGATAAATATAGCCAATTTCTTCAGTTCCAAAAACTGACCCTGGAGCAGGCGAAAGAGTTTTTATATACGAAATTATTTGAGCTATTTCTTGATTCTTGATTTTTAATTGATTCATAATTTGCGACCAGTCATGTTCGACAAATTCATCAAAATGCTGATCAATTACCTGATAGGCCAATTTTGGTGCTGATTGATCAGCTTGAATCTGCAATAAAATACACTCTTGCAAGTTTCTTGCTCCGACGCCTGGTGGATCCAATTGCTGTAAAAGTGTCAATGCATCTAATAAAGTTGTTTGATCAACTTTTGTTTTATTGCAAATCAAATCTAAGTCTGCTTTTAAGTATCCGTTTTGATCAAGTTGATCAATTAAAAAAATCACCCAACCACGAATGTATGTCCGACGCATTGTTAATTTAACTTGCGATAATAAATAGTCCTTTAATGTTTGCCGATGATGATCAGCTAAATTATCTAATACGAATTGTTGATCATCTGTCGAAGTCTTGAATAAACCGTTTTCTTTAATTTGAATGAATGGATTATCTAATTGCTTTTGATTTAAAAAACTGTGTAAATCCTCAATACCATAACGTAAGACCTTAAGTGATTGTTGCATTTGCTGATTCATCGCTAAACGCTGAACCTGTTTTTGAGTTTGATTTAGACTCGCTTCAAAAGGCATAATTTTCTCCTTTAATTTTTATCCCTCGTTTACCAATCAAAGGTTGCAATTTTCTACTTCTTCGAGTAAAATGAAATAGTATTGCACCGCTAGTGTAATGGATCGCACGCAAGATTCCGGTTCTTGTAATGTGGGTTCGACTCCCACGTGGTGCATGGGTAAGATAAGCATAACTTCTTACAAATCCCTAGAGCCTTGATTTTTCAAGGTCTTTTTTTGTTTGCGTATTTTTCAATTTTCAGCTAATTACTTCCTAATTCAATAAATCATAGTTTAAATTAAATTTAATCTCTTAATGAACACGTTTTTAGTATAACATAGATATTACATTGATTCTTGTTTACCAATTTGCTAACTAATCTGAGTTCCTCGGACTAAAGAATAAATTTTACTATCCACAATAACCTATGTATCAAAGTTAACAAAAATTAGTCAGCAATTTTTTTGACCTTTTTTGACCATTAGAGTAGACTAGTGTTAATGATGCCAGAATGATATGATAAGGGTATCAGTTAAATTGATCAGGGAGGTTATTCAACATGAATTTAGTTCCTACTGTTATTGAACAGTCATCAAGAGGTGAACGGGCTTACGATATTTATTCACGTTTACTTAAAGATCGAATCATCATGTTATCTGGAGAAGTTAATGATGATATGGCCAATTCGATTATCGCTCAACTGCTTTTTTTAGATGCACAAGATTCTGAAAAAGATATCTACATCTACATTAATTCACCAGGCGGAAGTGTTTCAGCCGGATTAGCAATTTATGATACGATGAATTTTGTTAGTGCGGATGTCCAAACAATTGTAATGGGAATGGCTGCATCAATGGCTAGCGTTTTAGCAACGGCTGGCACGAAAGGCAAACGTTTTGCTTTACCAAATTCAGAAATTATGATTCATCAACCTTTAGGTGGAGCTCAGGGGCAAGCAACTGATATTAACATTGCTGCCGAACACATTTTAAAAACTAGAAAATTAATTAATAAAATTTTGGCAGATGGTTCAGGTCAAAGTATCGAAGTTATTAATCATGATACTGAACGTGATAACTTTATGACTGCTCAACAAGCCCTTGATTATGGATTGATTGATGGAATCATGAAAAACAAGAAAAGTTTAAAATAATTTGGTCAAAAAAACTGCTTTTATTAAGG
>NZ_AHYZ01000114.1 GCF_000255495.1 Liquorilactobacillus vini DSM 20605 | reverse complement strand
CTTTAACTTGTTTAGTTTTGACCGTTTTTCTAAAACCTGTTATAGTGAGGCTTGGTAGTTTTACTCTCTATAAATAAATACGCAAAAAAAGGAGGCGTTGGGATGTTTGTTGATCAAGCCAGAATTTTTATCAAAGCTGGCAAGGGTGGAGATGGCATGGTTGCTTTTCGTCGAGAAAAATTTGTTCCTAATGGTGGGCCAGCTGGAGGAGATGGCGGTCACGGTGGTAGTATTATTTTGAAAGCAGTTAGTGGCATGCGAACTTTAACAGATTACCGTTACCATCGACATTTTAAAGCTGCCAGCGGCGGTAAGGGAATGATCAAGGGAATGTATGGCCGCAAAGCCGAAAATTTAGTTTTAAAAGTTCCACTGGGGACAACGGTCAGTGATGCACAGACTCATGAGATCTTAGGAGATTTGACGACTGAAAACCAAGAGTTAGTTGTTGCAGAAGGTGGTCGCGGCGGCCATGGTAACATTCATTTCGCGAGTCCTAAAAATCCTGCTCCAGAAATTGCTGAAAATGGTGAACCGGGTGTTGAACGAACGCTTCAGCTGGAGTTGAAAGTTTTAGCTGATGTGGGCTTGATCGGTTTTCCTTCAGTCGGTAAGTCAACCTTGTTAGCAACGGTTACCAGTGCTAAACCTAAAATTGCTGCCTACCAGTTTACGACTTTGACGCCCAATTTAGGAATGGTCCAGTTGGCAGATGGGCGGGATTTTGCCATGGCTGATTTGCCAGGCTTGATTGAAGGAGCGTCACAAGGGATTGGCTTAGGAATTAGTTTCTTGCGCCACATTGAACGGACCAGAGTCCTATTGCATGTCATTGATATGAGTGAAACTGATGGACGTGATGCGTTTAGTGATTATCAAAAAATCAATCATGAATTAGCAGCTTATGATCAAGCTTTATTAAAACGGCCGCAAATTGTTGTTGCCAGTAAAATGGATCTTCCAGATGCAACAAAAAACTTAGAAATTTTTAAGTCAAAATTACAAAATGAGCAGAAACAGCCAGAAATTGTGGCAATTTCTGCCGTTACACACCAAGGATTGGAGAGGTTATTGAATCTGACAGCTGATTTAGTTGAAAGAACAGCGGCCTTTCCAACTTTAGCAGAACAAGCGAAAGCCAATGATTTGCAAGTTAATTTCAAAGCCGCGCAACCGGCCTTTATAATTAAACGTGATGCCAGTGCGACTTGGATTTTGACAGGAGCCAAACTAGAAAAATTATTTGAAATGACAAATTTTGAGCATGACGAAAGTGTGATGCGTTTTGCTCGGCAGCTACGTGGAATGGGTGTTGATGAGGCTTTACGGCAACGTGGAGCGAAAAATGGCGATCTAGTTAAAATTAAAGACTTTACTTTTGAGTTTGTTGATTAATATTTGGGGTTTTAAAAAATGAGTCAAAGATTAAAAAAGCATCGGTATATTACGGGATTTGATGGAATTCGAACGATTGCAGTAATCGCGGTTATTCTCTATCATTTAATGCCATATAACATTCAGGGCGGCTATTTAGGAGTTTCCATTTTTTTTGTTTTATCAGGCTACTTGATAACTGATTTACTAAATCAGGAATTAGAGCAAAATGGACAAATTAACATTTGGGCTTTTTATCAGCGGCGAATTCGGCGGCTTTATCCGGGATTAGTTACGATGGTCATTGCAACAGCAGCGTATATAACCGTTTTTCAACGTAATTTATTGATCAGTTTACGGACTACAATGATCACTAATTTCTGTTATGTTTACAACTGGTTTCAGATTCATCAAGGCCAGTCTTATTTTGATCGTTTTAGCAATCAGTCGCCTTTTACCCATCTTTGGTCATTATCGATCGAGGGTCAGTTTTATTTTGTGTGGCCGTTTATTATTATTATGCTTTGGAAATTTTTGCGGCGGCGTCTGCCAATTTTTGATGTGATTTTTATTGCGGCATTCTTTTCAGCTTTAGCGATGGCTTTATTATTTGTCCCGGGAGAAGATCCTAGTCGGATATACTTTGGTACTGATACTCGTATGTTTTCAATTTTGTTGGGTGCAGGTTTGTCTTTTGTGTGGCCAAGTGCAATCTTAAAAAAAGAATTGCCGCTTTCAGCCAGAACCTTTTTGAATTTGGCTGGTTTATCAGCTTTAGCATTAATAATTTTAATGTTTTTCCAACTTTCTGGAGAGAGTGACTTAACCTATCGTGGGGGAATGTTTTTCTTTTCGTTGTTATCAGTAATTTTGGTTGCAACAGTTGCTCATCCTGGATCAGATATGAACTGGATTTTAAGTAATCGCGTTTTTTCTTGGATTGGTAAAAGAAGTTATGGGATTTATTTATATCAATATCCGGTAATGATTTTTTATGAAGCTAAGGTTCAAAACATTGCTAACCATCCTTGGATCCATGCAGTGATTGAAATTGCACTGATTTTATTGATCAGTCATCTTTCATATAAATATTTGGAACGGCCATTGCAGCATTTTGACTTTCATCAAACTAAACGCGTGCTGCGGGAGATTTTTTCGCTTAACTTAAAACATCGAGTAAAAAAAAGTGCTTTTGTGCTAATGGCAGTTGTTTTCGTAACTGCTTTAGCAGGTTCCTTTAGTAGTCAGGCAGCACAAACCAAGCAACCGACTAATCCTTTGCAAACTAAGATTAGTGATAATGAAAAAGCCATTAAAAAACATAATAAACAGGTTGC
Source organism: Liquorilactobacillus vini DSM 20605 (assembly GCF_000255495.1). GTDB lineage: Bacteria > Bacillota > Bacilli > Lactobacillales > Lactobacillaceae > Liquorilactobacillus > Liquorilactobacillus vini. The sequence goes on along the minus strand of NZ_AHYZ01000114.1, from coordinate 17,750 downwards.
TGCGCAGCAAACAACTGAAAAAAGTTCCAGTTCTGCTGCAACAAGCAGCTCAAGCAGTTCGGTTACTAAAATAACAACGGATAGTTCGTTATCTGCCAATCAATTGACAACAGCTGGCAAATTGCAAATTACGGCGGTCGGTGATTCAGTTTTAGCAGACGGCTCAGTGGATTTACAAAGAATCTTTCCACAAATGTATATTGATGCTAAGGTTGGTCGTCAGGCCAAAGATGCGATTGGTGTTTTGCAAAGTTTAGCTCAGCAACACAAATTGGCACCAATTGTCTTATTGAGCTTAGGCACTAACGGACCGTTTACTTCTGACCAGTTGCAACAAATTATGCAGATAATCGGTCGACGTCAAGTCTTTTGGGTCAATACCCATGTACCAACTAGGCGCTGGCAAGGCCAAGTAAATCAAGCCTTGAAACAAGCAACCAGTCGTTACCGAAATCTCCGCATTATAGATTGGTATGATTATAGTCAGGGCCATACAGATTGGTTTTACAGTGATAATGTTCACCCCAATCAATACGGCTTGAAGTATTATAGCAGTTACCTTGCTGAGCAAATCTTGAAAAATAGTTAGCGTTGATTTGGCGCTGACTATTTTATTCTGATCACCAAATGTTTTTTTATTTTAATGCTTTTGATGATAAAATGAATTTAGTTAGGAATTTTAAATAGATGGGAATTTATTATGGAGTTAGAATTTTTAGGTACCAGTGCTGGTTCGCCGGCCAAGTCAAGAAATGTCTCGAGTTTAGCGCTTAAGTTGTTGGAAGAAATCAATGAAATCTGGCTATTTGATGTTGGCGAAGGAACTCAGCATCAGATTTTGCGGACAACGATCAAGCCACGTAAGATTACTAAAATTTTTATAACTCATTTACATGGTGATCATTTGTTTGGATTGCCGGGCTTTTTAAGCAGTCGTTCATTTCAGGGAGCGGATCAAAATGAGCCATTGCTGATCTTTGGACCTAGGGGGATCATTGATTTTGTGAAAGTCAGTTTAAGAGTTTCCCAAACCAAATTAAGTTACCCAATTAAATTTATTGAAATTGAACATGACGGATTGATTTACGAGAATTCACGCTTTAAAGTTTACGCAGCTCATTTAGATCACCGAATTGAATGTTTTGGTTATCGGATTGTTGAAAAAGATTATCCAGGAGAATTGTTGGTTGATAAGTTAAAGGCTGATAAGATTCCAAGTGGTCCGCTTTACGGGCAATTGAAAGCTGGCAAAGTTGTAGTTTTGCCTGATGGGCGACGGGTTGATGGTCATAATTATCTAGGCAGTCCACGTCAAGGAAGAGTCATCACGATTTTAGGTGATACCCGCCAGACGGCTGCAATTGATCAATTGGCTGAAAATGCTAACGTTTTAGTTCATGAAAGTACTTTTGGCAAAGGAGAAGCAAAATTAGCTCGAAATTATTACCATTCAACTTGTTTACAAGCTGCTAAAGTTGCTAAGCGAGCACATGTTGATCAACTGTTATTAACGCATATTTCAGCTCGCTATATTGGGATACAAGTTTTTCAATTAGAAAAAGATGCCAGTCAGATTTTTAAGAATACGAAGGTTGTCAAGGACTTTGATTGTTATGTGATTCCTTTTCCAACGAGAAAGGTAGGACAAATAAAATGAATCAAAAGGGTTTTCATCAACTAAGAGATTTACGTAATCAAATTGCCGTCGTCACTGGTGCTTCTTCTGGACTAGGCGAACAGATTGCTTATCAGTTAGCGCGAAAAGGTGCGATTGTCGTTGTTTGTGCTCGGCGAATTGAACGTTTGCAGCAAGTCAGTCAGCGTTGCCAAGCCCTGTCAGGAAGACTCTCATTACCGTTACAAGTCGATGTTAGCAATCCTGAGGAAATCGAGCAGGCTGTTGTTCAAGTCGAGACAAAACTTGGACCAATTGCAGTTTTGGTGAATGATGCTGGTTTTGGCGCGATGGAGAATTTTTTGCACTTTAAAATGTCAATAGCTGAAAAGATGTTCCGGGTTAATGTTTTGGGTTTGATGTATTTTACCCAATTTGTTGGTTTAAAAATGGCTGCGCGAAAAACTGGGGCAATTGTTAATATTGCATCGATTGCTGGCAAAATTGCAACACCAAAATCAACGGTTTATTCAGCTACTAAATCGGCGGTGATCGGTTTTTCAAACGCGTTGCGGTTAGAATTGAAGCCATTTGGTATTTCAGTTTTAACGGTCAATCCTGGACCAATTAAAACTGACTTTTTTGCAATTGCCGATCAAACGGGCCATTATTTAGACCATATTGGCTGGTTAGCTCTCGAATCAGATAAATTAGCTGAGAAAATTGTTGCCGCAGTCGGCACTCGTCGTCGAGAAATCAATACACCCGTTGTTTTTAAATGGGCCTATCATTTTTATAATCTTTTTCCAACAGCTGGAGATTTTTTGGCTGGCGGAATTTTTAATCAAAAATAAGGGGAGTTGATTTAATGAAAAATCAGGGACGTTTATTAAGTGCGATAGTATTAATTCTTTTAGTAGCCGTTTTTGCCTTGTTAAATATGCAAAAAATTGTTTTACATTTGATTTTTTGGCAACCAGCATTTCCCTTAATAATTGTATTGATCGTTTCAGTCCTGCTAGGAGCCTTGATTGCAGCCTTATTATCAACTGTTTCTATTTATCAGTTGAAGAGGCAAATCAAGGATTTGTCTCAAGATCATGATCAAATTGAAGAAAAAATCAAACAGAAATATGATGAAAAATTGAGTCAGCAACAGAAGAGCTATCAAAAAAAGATCAATGCATTAAAAAGTCAGATTGCTAAAAAATAAGGAGTTTTTATAATTGTTGGAAGCAAAGTATTTGTGGCAGCCAATTGCTGAACTCAAGGGTGGTCAAGTTAAAGCTCTCGCCCATGAATTGTCAATCAGTGAATTGTTGGCAAAGTTGTTGATTGAACGTGGGATAAAAACCAAAACAGCAGCGACAGCTTTTTTAAAGCCAACAGTTGCTCAAATTGATGATCCATTTAAGCTGCATGATTTAAAAAAGGCCGTTGATCGCCTGCAACAGGCGATCGCTGAACAAGAACGGATTGTGGTTTATGGTGATTACGATGTAGATGGCATCACGGCTACTTCAGTTATGTATGAAGCACTGGAACAATTAGGGGCCAAAGTTAATTATTATGTGCCAGATCGGATAATTGATGGGTATGGCCCAAATTTGAAACGTTATCAGCAGTTGATTGCTAATCAAACACAACTGATTGTGACAGTTGATAACGGAGTTGCTGGTTTTAAGGCAATTGAATATGCTCAACAACAAGGTGTTGATGTGATTGTGACGGATCACCATTCGTTTGGAGAAAAAATGCCGCCAGCTTATGCAATTGTTCACCCAGCTTTTCCAGACAATAATTATTCTTGTCCAGATTTAGCGGGAGTTGGGGTAGCATTTAAAGTTGTCTGTGGCCTATTGCAAGAAATACCACAAGAAATGCTGGATCTAGTAGCGTTGGGAACGATTGCTGATGTGATGAAATTGACTGGTGAGAACCGAGCTTTGGTCAAGTTTGGCTTGCAAGTTTTGCAGCAGACGCAGCGAGTGGGGTTAACTGCCTTAGCTAAAAGAGCTGGAGTGAAGCTTAGTCAAGCGGATGAGGAAACGGTCGCTTTTAGCTTTGCACCACGGTTAAATTCACTAGGCAGGCTGGCTAAAGCAACCGATGGCGTTGAATTGCTAACGACCTTTGATGAACAAAGAGCTGATGAGTTGGCTGAAAAAGTTGAAGAACTCAACGAACAGCGGCAAAAGTTAGCTGAAAAAATGACTAAAGCTGCTTTAGAGCAATTATCAACGCAAGCTGAGAATTTGGTTAATTTAGTTGCGGCGCCCGATTGGCCAGTTGGTCTTTTAGGCATCATCGCGAGTCGCTTAGTCGAAAAGACTGGCAAACCTAGTCTGGTATTCAATTTAAATCAATCAACACAACTGGCTAAGGGCTCAGGCCGATCAGTTGCCGCTTTTGACTTGTTTAAAGCTTTGAATCCAAAACGTGACTTGTTAACGGCCTTTGGGGGACATCAGCAAGCGTGTGGTTTAACTTTGCCCATTACGAAGCTGGCTCAGTTGCAGAAAGTTTTAAATCAAGCGGCTGATCAGCAAGGTTTAAGAACAGCTGAGCGTGAAAAACTTCAACTAGCAGCGGCTCTGTCAGTTGATCAGGTAGATTTAAGTTTATTTGATCAATTAAAACGGCTTAAACCTTTTGGCAATGGCAATCCGCAGCCAATTTTTGCTTTTAGAGATTATCAGCTCACCGATGCTCGCTTGATTGGTAAACAAAAAAACCATTTACAATTTAAAATAACTGATGGTCAAAAAAAAGTTAGTGCAATTGATTTTTTTGTCGGCAATGAAGGTAAATATCTGACTCAAGATCCACTGGCTTTTGATTTTGTGGGTCACTTGACACTTAATCATTGGCATGATCAATCACAAGTTCAAGTTATTGTTGATGATCTTAAGGCTAAAAGGCCAGTAGTTTGTGATTTACGCTCAGTCAAAGACAAGAAAGCAAGTTTGAAAAAAACAGGAGTTTATTTTTTCTTCAAAGAAAAGCATTTTCTAAAACTGAAAAAAATATTGCCAAAAAAGGCGCAAGCAATCGTTGGGACACAACGGCTTGACCAAACTTTAAACCAAAATCATTTAGTTTTGGTTGATTGTCCAGATTCTTTAGCCGAATTGGAGAAGCTTTTAAAAGCTATTCAGCCGCAACTGCTTGATTTGATATTTTTGCCTTCTATTGATTTGCGACGGCCATTACCTTCGCGCAAAGATTTGGCAAAAGTTTATCGATTTGCAGTTAGTCATCAGCAGATAAATTTAAAAAATGACTTAATGAAGTTAGCTGAATATCTGCAAATTAATAAAGAAACATTGATTTTTACAATACAGCTGTTTTTTGAAGCTGGATTTGTTAAAATAAAGAATGGACTGATGACCGGGAACTTAAGCCAAAAAAAGGTTGATTTAACTCAAACGGCCAGTTATCGTTCGAGAATTAGGCAGATTAAGACTCAAAAGATTCTAAACGATAGCAAAACAGCTGACTTAAAAAAATGGATCATCCAGTTTCTAATTGATTAAAGGAGCGTTTATAATGGCAGTAGATTTAACAAAATATGTGGCAAGTATTCCTGATTTTCCTGAGAAGGGAATTATTTTTCGTGACCTTTCCCCATTAATGGCAGATGGTACTGCTTATCGTCAGGCAACCGATCAAATTGTTCAGTTTGCTAAGGATAAGAATGTTGAAATGATTGTTGGGCCTGAAGCGCGTGGCTTTATTGTCGGTTGTCCGGTCGCATATGAACTGGGGGTTGGTTTTGCGCCTGCCAGGAAAAAAGGCAAATTGCCACGAGAGACAGTTAAGGCTACCTATCAGTTAGAATACGGAACTTCAGAATTGTATCTTCATCGTGATGCAGTTAAACCTGGGCAGCGTGTTTTGGTAACCGATGATCTTTTGGCAACTGGTGGAACGATTAGCGCGACGATTGATTTGGTTAAGCAGCTAGGTGGAATTGTGGTTGGCTGCGCTTTTATTATTGAATTAGATGCCTTAAAAGGGCGTGAGAGAATCAAGGATTATGATGTATTGACTTTGATGCATTTTTAAAGGTGAGATAAATTTTTAGATAACAAATGGAGGCTGGAAAAAATTTTTTCCAGCCTCCGCTGTAATTTGAGAAAGAAGGATCTGTTTGACGAAAGAAACATTTGCCATCATTGGATTGGGACGTTTTGGCGGCAGCGTTTGTGAAACTTTAGTACAAGGTGGAGCCGAAGTCCTTGTCCTTGATAAAAGTGAAGCTCGAATCAATAACTATAAAGAAATTGCTACGCAAGCAATAATTGGTGATGCCCAGGATGAGAATACTTTAAAATCGATTGGTATTAGAAATTTTGATCATGTAATCATTGCAATTGGTGAAGACATTCAAGCTAGTATTTTAGTAACATTAATGGTCAAGGAACTAGGTGTCAAACATGTGACTGCCAAGGCGCAAAATAAATATCATGCTAAAGTTTTAAAAAAATTAGGTGTCGACAAGGTCGTTCATCCTGAAAAAGAAATGGGTATCAGAATCGGTAAAAGTTTATTGTCGCAAAATATGCTGGATTATTTGGATCTATCACCAAATGTTTTAATTGCTGAAATCAAAGTTTCTAATCAAAAGCTGGTTGGCCAAACTTTGGTCGAACTAAACTTTCGCAATCGCTATCGTTTAAATGTCATTGCAGTTAAACGGCAAGATGAAATTATTATTTCACCACAAGCGGCTCAAGAACTGCAATTTGATGACAGTCTGTTGGTTGTTGGCAAAACCAAAGATGTTGAACATTTCAGCTCGGTCATTGCTGATTAACGATTGCGCCTTTTTACTGGCTGCCAAAGCCAGGTTACGATTAGGCAACAGCCAAGAGAAATTAAAGTAATAATTAAGCCCAACATTAGATAAGGTGGCTGATAAATTAAGGTAATCCGTTGCCGACCTTTGCCATGAGTCATGATGCCAATGAACATTCCCTGAATCTTTTTCAAGGATGTTTTTTGGCCATTAATTTTTGCTTGCCAACCTTGGGCATATGGGATAGTAGTCGCGACTAACTGTTTTTGTTTAGTTGATTTAAAGTTAATTGTTAAACTGCGTTCGGACAACTTTTTAACCTGTGGCTGTTGACTTTTGAGCTGGCGGATCCTTTTTTCAACTAATTGATTTTTCATCCGATAAAGTACAAAGTGATTCAACCAAAGTGACGGCTTTTTGAATTTAACGGTTAATACTATCTCTTGTCCTTTGGCATGATTGGCTAAGTTAACGACCACTGTATGGCGAAAAGTTTCATATTGGCTTAATGGCTGATTGTTTAAATAAAATGTTGCATTGTCAGAATCCAAGGAAGCTCCCAGCGTCAAATAATATGAGTCATTAGTCGTTGGTGTGAATTTAAAAATAATTTGCGAAACCTTACCAAGATTCTTTCGCTTGAAAACAGCGTCTGTGAGTTTTAATTGTTGATTAACATTTTGAAAGACGACTTCATTAAAGTTTTGTGGAACAAAATATTGATCTGACAAATGACCAGTTGCTTGTGCTAACCACTGTGTCTGAAAATTAATTGGATCATCGTAATAATTTTTGAATTGCAAAAGCTGTTGATTTGCCAAATAAGCAAATGGCAAGCTATTTGAATTGCGATAAATCTCGGTTAATTTGGTTGAACCAACTTTTTGATAGGTTTTTAAATCAGGTTTTTCGGTTAACTGATTTAAAGGCTGACCATTATTGGTTTGTCCCAGTTGTTTAGGTGCAATGAAGTATTTCATACCTAGCAAGGCATCTGAAATTAAAGTGCCATTTGAATAAGTAACGTAATTATCACCATCAGGGTCACCAAGTTGACCATAAAAATCAGGAATGCTTTTTTCCATGGCCGAGCTGAAATAGGAACCAGCATATAAATCATGAGCAATCCCGTCATTTTTGGTTCGACTATAGACTTGTCCGGTGCGATAGAATCCGTGATCAAGCTGCTTAAGTTTTTTAGCATCAGCTGCCAAAGAATTTGTTGGTTGTTGGTATTCCTTTTGACTTAAATAGCTAAGATTATTAAGTGAAAAATAGGCATTAATTGTTACTTCGGCAACAACTGCCGCCAAAAGCAGCAGCCACTTAATGAAGTTAACTGAGTGCCAGTGAATGAATAATAAAAGCCAAATAATCGTCGCAAAAAAACAACTTAACCAAAGATTTTTAGTTGTCACAAAGGAAAATTGATGGCGATTCAAATAAGTATAACCTAAAATTGCGGCGTAAATTATTAAGCTGCTGCTAGCTGGACCCCAGCACGGCCAGGTCAGTTTTGTTAGAGCCCGTCCCGCCAGCAGCAACATCCAAAAGGTCACAATAAAAGAAAAACGGTAAGGATACCAAACTGGAAATTGCATACCGTGCCAGAAAAGATCGAGCGGTTCAAAGCAAAGTGATAAGAATAGAAAGGCTGAGATCAACAGGGCGGCAACTTTTTCCCGGCCAGCGATTTGCTTAACTCCAAAATAAGCAATAAAGCCAATTAGTCCCAGTGATCCCAGAAAAATATTTGGCAAGCCACTGGGCATTTGTTGAAAATTAAAAGTACCAATGACTAATTTAGCCAGCATTTTAAATGGAAAATATTCAAATTTAAAATGGATAACTTGTTGAGTATACTGACCTTTGCTTTTTAAGAGTGAATAAAAAGTTGGTAAAATAATAACAGCTGCTAAGCCAGCGGCTAAGATTGAAGCACTGATGAATTTTAATAATCGACTAACGAAGGACTTAAAGTCAGTCCAGTTGCTGACTGATAGCCAGAAGAAATATAAGGCCAAAAAGATACAGATCATATAAGCCATATAATAATTGATGATCAAGGTCAAAGCCAAGACGATCGAAAAACCAAGGCGTTGTTTTTGGTCAAGCAATAAGCGATTAAGAAAATAGCAGACCAGTGGTAATAAAATAGCTGCGTCCAGCCAAAGCAAATTTAATTGGTAGGAAACAAACCATCCCATCAAAGCATAGCTGACACTTAACATAATAACTTTGAGATCAGTCAGCATCTGAGTTTTTTTGATAAACCAAGCAAAGCTGAGTCCAGTAGAGCCGTACTTTAAAATTGTGATCAAAAAAATAGCTGCATCAATATTTTTAGCTGGAAATAGCAATAACAGCAGATTGAATGGACTTAACAAATAATAAGCCCACTCACCAAGCATTTCACCACCGAGGGCCTTGGAAAATGAATAAAAGAAACTAGAGGGGTGATGAAGCAGCGTATTGCGAAAAAAAGCAAAAAAATCAACATATTGCTGGCCCAAATCGACTGTCAGCAAGCTATTACTGCCAAAAGGATACATTTGTCGGCTGATAAAATAGCAACTCATCAAAAATAATGGGATAAAGAAGCTTAAAATAAAAGCATAATTGAGTTTGAAAAAATTGCTGATTTTAGTTTTCATGAAATAACTCCTTTGGAATTTCCAATGTTATTTACTATTATAACGTGAATTAAAGAATTAAAGATGGAGATTTTATTAAAATTTAGTCTAAAATCAACAAATGCAAAAAGTCTATGGTAGGATAAAAGAGTGTTGAAAAAAAACCTTACTAAGAAATATTAATTAAGGAGTCGGAATCAGTGAAATTTTTAAGAAGAAGTCAAGAAAAAAAGAAACGAATTAAATCGCGAATACCTTTCCGTTTAAATTTTCTATTCTTTATTGTTTTTTTGCTGTTTGCGGCTTTGATTCTTCAGCTAGCACATTTGCAAATTGCTGAAAAAAATAAATTTGACGCGGAAATCAACAGTACTGACACTAAAACTGAAACTAAAAATGTTCAGCGTGGAATGATCTATGATTCAACTGGAAAAGTCTTGGTCGCTAATAACGCTTCACGGGCCATAACTTATACTAAACCATTAAGTGTTACAACGACGAAGATGTATCAAATTGCTAATCGGTTGGTAAATGTTGCTGATTTCAATACGGCCAGTTTGACTGCTTCGAATAAAGCAGATTATTACTTAGCGGTCCCGGCACATTTAAAACAAGTTGAAAGAGCAGTTAAAAAGCAAAGTGGAAAACTTAGTAATTCCGAACTATACCGTCAAGAAGTGGCTTATGTCAAAAAACATAAGCTAACACAAGGCTATACTTCAAAGCAAAAACAGGCAGCTTTGGTTTATTCTAAAATGAATGGTGCTTATGCTTTGTCAACAGTCTATTTAAAATATAGCGGTGTTTCGGATCAGGAAATGGCACGAGTTGGTGAAAATCTAACTGAGCTGCCGGGAGTCAAAATTGGTACGAGTTGGTCAAGAAGCTATCCAAATGGCAAATCAGTTAAGAGTGTGATTGGAACAGTTACCAGTCACAAACAAGGATTACCAAGTGATCAGATCAATAGTTTACTAGCAGAAGGTTATTCACGAGATGATAGTGTCGGTTCCAGCTATATTGAATCGCGCTATGAAAATGTGTTAAAAGGCACCAAATCCATTATTACGCTGGAAACGCAAAATAATAAGATAACTAAAGAAGTCAAAACATATGGTGGTAAGCGCGGTGATAATTTAGTTTTAACGATTAATGCTAATTTTCAACAGCAGGTACAAAAGATCATTAAAGCGGCAGTTAAAAACAATGCTGGCAGCAATCCGTATTTAGTTGGAGGTTATGCAGTCGTCATGAATCCAAACACCGGTGGCATTTATGCTTTAGCAGGTGTTAGTCGGAATCTTGAAACTGGTAAAATTTCTGAAAATGCTTTAGGTGCAATTAATCAATCATTTGTAATGGGATCGGTTGTTAAAGGGGCAACAGTTATGGGTGGTTTATTGTATGGCGCAATTACACCGGATAATAATACCATGACCGATATGCCAATTAAACTGAAAGGAACAGCAACTAAGGCTTCGTGGTTTAATAAAACTGGTGCAGAAGATATGTCTTTGACGGCTGAAGATGCGTTAATGGTTTCTTCTAACTCATATATGATGCAATTGGCTATGCGCGAAGGTGGGTTTCAATATCGTGAAAATGCCGGATTGAATTTGCCAACTTCGATTTTTAGTAAATTGCGGGGATATTTTAAGCAATTTGGCTTGGGTGTTAAAACTGGAATCGATATTCCGGGCGAAGCTTCTGGCTTTGAGGGACCAGCTAATCAGAAAAATATTGGTAAAGCACTTGACTTATCTTTTGGAAACTATGATTCATATACCACGCTCCAGCTTGCCCAATATATTTCAACAATTGCCAATGGCGGCTATCGTTTGCAGCCACATATTTTACAGGCAATTAGATCAAGCAATAGCAACGGAACTTTAGGCCGAACAGTTTATGAATTTGAGCCGAATGTTTTAAATGTTGTTGAAGCAACTTCTGCTCAGTGGAATGTTGTCAAGACTGGTTTTTGGGATGTAGTTCATGGTACCAGTTCAATGCGGACTGGGACGGTTTTGACTGATGTTAAACCGGCAGTTGCAGCTAAAACTGGGACGGCTGAAACTTTTCATGGCTCAACTGAAACAGAAACGGATAGTGTTGTTACGTATGCTCCATATAAAAACCCTAAGGTAGTTATTGCAGTAGCTTTTCCAGGAATGGCTAGTGGTAATTCAACCCATATTAGTACTGAAACGCCAAAATCAATCTACTCTGCTTTTTGGGGGACAGTTGAAAACAATAAATGATTGCCTGTCAAGTAAAATTGCTTAACAAATATATAAAAAAGCTAGCGTTTAAACCCAAAAAATGATATGATTAAGAACGTTGAAGCTGTCAGGCTTTTTAATTTTTGGAAGTGTTAAGGAGGGGCAAAAATGCGGGTCAACATTACTTTAGAATGTACCGAATGCCACGAACGGACTTATTTGACGAATAAAAACAAGCGTAATAATCCTGATCGCTTAGAATTGAAGAAATATTGTCCACGTGATAAAAAGGTAACTTTGCATCGTGAAACAAAATAACAGGAAGTTTCCTGTTTTTTTTTGCATTTTTAGAAAGCGTTAACTAAAGAAAGTATTTAATTGTTTGATGAGTTGAGTTTAAAAAATATCTTTTTTCCTTTATAATAGTGGAGGATGTTTGTGTGAAAACACTTTATGATGTACAGCAGCTTTTAAAAAAGTTCGGAATCTATGTTTACGTTGGCAAACGTTTGTGGGATATAGAATTAATGGCTTTGGAGCTGGACCACTTGCATCAAAGTCATGCAATCGATGATCAAGTTTTTATTAAAGCCCGGCTGGTTTTAACACGTGAACATCATTTAGAAGAAGAACGTGAAAAAGAAAAATCTGGAGGCGAAAAATTTGGAGGCGAAAAATTTGAATAAAAAGTTGATTGGAATTGACTTGGGTGGTACCACAATCAAATTTGCTATTTTGACCGATAATGGCGAGATTCAGCAAAAGTGGAGTGTCGCAACAAATATTTTAGATGATGGCAGTCATATTGTACCGGATATTGTTGCCTCATTACAGCATCATTTGAAACTTTATCAAATGACACCAGATCAATTTACCGGGATTGGAATGGGATCACCGGGAACCGTAGACTTAAAAAAGGGCACGGTCATTGGAGCTTATAATTTAAATTGGAAGACATTACAGCCCGTAAAGGAAGTTATTGAAGATAAGCTGGGAATTCCGTTTGCAGTCGACAATGATGCTAATGTAGCTGCTTTAGGAGAACAGTGGAAGGGCGCTGGTGAGAATGATGCTAATGTAGTTTTCATTACATTGGGAACAGGTGTTGGTGGTGGAATTATCAGTAATGGTCAATTGATTCATGGGGTACAAGCTGCTGGTGAAATTGGACATATGAATGTTGAACCAGCGGGATACTTATGTACTTGTGGCAATCATGGTTGTTTAGAAACCTACGCTTCAGCGACTGGCATTGTACGAGTGGCACATGATTTAGCCGAAGAGTATGCAGGCTCGGCACAGTTAAAACAGCAATTGGATAATGGAGAAGACGTTTCTGCTAAAACAGTTTTCGATTTAGCCAAAACTGGTGATCAATTAGCTTTGATGGTCGTTGACCGAGTTTGCTCCTATCTTGGCAGAGCCTGTGCAAATATTGGTAATTTGCTTGATCCGTCTGCAATCGTCATTGGCGGAGGAGTTAGTGCAGCGGGAGAGTTTTTATTGAAGAAAGTCGATCAAACTTTCCAGCAGTATGCTTTTCCAACTGTACGGCAGACAACTAAATTAAAGTTGGCACAGTTAGGTAATGATGCTGGTGTGATTGGTGCAGCATCGTTAGCTTTAAAGTTTAAATAGTTGGATTAGTATGAAGAGGTGATTAGAGGTTTGTTGGCAGCAGTTTCGATTTGGGTAATTTTAAATATTGTATTAGCACTGATTATTCTAGGCTTTTTGGCTTATCAATTATATATCTGGTGGCGTGGAAAAAAAGTCGCCATGCTTTTGATTAATGATGATTTTAAGGCAGGAATGCACAAAGCACAGATCGTTGATTTGCGTGAAAAAAATAATTTTGATAGTGGTCATATTTTAGGTGCACGAAATATGCCATTCAGTCAATTTAGAATTTTACGTGAGTCCTTAAGAAAAGATATGCCGATTTATTTATATGATCAAGGCAAAGCTTTAAGTGTTAGAGCGGCTGTTCAGTTGCATAAACTAGGATATCAAAAACTTTACATTTTAAAAGATGGTTTTGAGCATTGGGACGGAAAAGTTAAGAAGTCAAATTGATTTTAATTACTAATAAAAAAGGCCCGGATTTTGTCCTGGCCTTTTTAGTGCACTTGGTAAATAATCAACCTTGATGTGCAGAATGCATTTTATGAAGTGCACGTTTTTTTTGATCATCAACCATGGCTTCTTTGGCTTCAATTGGGTCAACAACATTTTTTTTGAAAGCATAAAAACAGCCGGCAACAGTGCCAATTGCAGTTGCTAAACCAAAGATAAAGCCTTTTTTAAACGTGTTCATTTACAAGTTTCCTCCAATCGGTTTGATTTAAGTTTATTATGAATGAATTTAACGAAAATATCCAGTTAAATGAGGTTAACATTGAGGAGGTTGAAAATAATTACCACTAAGCTCTTATTGATTGTTGGGCCAACAGCAGTCGGAAAAACTGACTTGTCATTGAAAATAGCTAAAAAGTTCAATGGTGAAATAATTTCTGGCGATTCAATGCAGATCTATCGCAATTTAGATATTGGCACAGCCAAAGTTTCAATGAACGAGAGAAAAATTATTAAGCACTATTTAATCGATATATGTAACATTGATCAAAGCTATTCAGTAGCAGATTTTATTGATCAGTGCCAACTAACGATTGACTTGATCAAGCAAAAGCGTAAACTGCCGATGATTGTCGGGGGAACGGGATTTTATTTACAAGCTTTATTGGATGATTTTCATTTAGGTGGGATTCAATCAGCTGGTAAAGCGGAATTACGAAAAAAGTGGGAAGCTTTTGCTCAGACTCATGGGGAAAATGCTCTTTGGCAACAATTGAATAAAATCGATCCATTGGCTGCAAAGAAGATTCCACCGGCAAATCAAAGGCGCATCATTCGAGCCTTGGAAGTCCAGCAGCTCACTAATAAACTTTTTTCAGCTCAACATGATTTTAAACAATCAAATTTTGATCCGTTGGTTTTAGGTTTGAATCTTGATCGTCAGGCACTCTATCAACGAATAAATCGACGAGTTGACTTAATGTTCCAACAGGGACTATTAACAGAAGCTCGTTGGTTATATAACCAGGGGCCTAATTTACCTGCTGGCAAAGGGATCGGTTATAAAGAATTGTTCCCATATTTTGCTGGGCAGACAACTTTAACGGCTGCTAAGGAATTAATCAAAAAGAATTCTCGTCATTATGCCAAGCGGCAGTTAACTTGGTTTCGCAATAAAATGACAGTGACTTGGCTTGATCCAACTGTCACGCGTTTTGAAGAGCAAGCTTTTAATAAAATTGAAGAATGGCTTCAGAAAGGATAGAGAAAGATGAATTTATGGATGAAAGATTTTCCCGCTAGTTTACAGGAAAAGATTTTAAAAACAAGTCAATTGATTCAGCCAAAGCTTGAAGAAATTGATCAACAGGTTTTAGACAATCAGGAACGAGTTTTAGAGTGTTTCAGGAATCAGCGGGTGGCCGAGGAAGATTTTGCTGGTTCAACAGGCTATGGATATGATGATCTTGGTCGGAGTAAGTTAGAAGCAATTTATGCTGAGTATTTTCAAACTGAAGATGCCATGGTCAAGCCGCAAATGATGTCAGGTACTCATGCCATTACTACTGCCTTCTTCGCAGTTTTGCGTCCCAATGACAAATTATTTTATTTAACAGGCATGCCTTACGATACGATTCAGCAAGTAATTGGTTTAGTTGGCAATGAGCCTGGAGCTTTAAAAGACTTTCAAATTAGTTTTGATTACCAGCCGTTACTTGACAATGGTGAAGTTGACTTTGCTGGTGCCAAAGAAAAGCTTAAGGATCCAGCAATCAAAATGGTTGCTCTACAGCGCTCGCGCGGTTATGCAATCCGCAAGAGTTTTACGGTTGCTAAGCTGAAAAGAATGATAGAGTTTGTGCGGCAAATTCGACCAGATGTAGTGATCTTTGTTGATAATTGTTATGGTGAATTTTCAGAAATTCACGAACCAACTGAATATGGAGCAGATTTAATGGCAGGATCTTTATATAAAAATGCTGGTGGTGGAATTGCTAAAACCGGCGCCTATTTAGTTGGTAGAAAAGATTTGATCAAATTAGCAGGCAATCGTTTGAATGTCCCAGGAGCGGGGAAAGCTGAAGGGGCAACAATTGGCCAGATTCGTGATATGTATCAAGGCTTTTTCGTTGCGCCGCACGTTACAGGTGAAGCAATCAAAGGCACAATTTTTGCAAGTGCTTTGTTGGCAAGCCTTGGGCTAGATGTCTCTCCATGTTGGGATGAACCGCGAACAGATCTGGTGCAGACTGTTACTCTGGGTTCACCGAAAAAAATGATTCAATTTTGTAGTGCTATTCAACATTATTCGCCAGTTAATTCCTTCGTCGATCCGGTTCCAAGTAAAATGGATGGCTATGAGGACCAAGAAATTATGGCTTCTGGTAGTTTCACTGAAGGTTCAACGATTGAACTTTCTTGTGACGGGCCGATGCGACCACCTTATGCATTATATATTCAAGGAGGGTTAACTTATGCGCATGCAAAAGTTGCGATTTGTAAGGCAATTGCCGAAACTTTCTTTAAAAATAAAAACATGTAAGAAAAACTAACATTGAGTGTTGACAAGCAGTTACTTGCTTGCTATGATTAATGCGTAGTTTAGAGGAGGGTTGTTATGAAAGAGAAAGAGCTTAGACGGTCGCAAGCTGTTTTGCCGATTGGGACAGTTATGAAGTTAACTAAGCTGTCTGCGCGTCAAATTCGTTACTATGAAGAGCAGGAGTTGGTTAAACCACAACGAAATGAAGGAAATCGTCGGATGTATTCATTAAATGACATTGATCGCTTGCTGGAAATTAAAGATTACCTTGATGAGGGTATCAATATGGCAGGCATTAAGCATATTTATGAAGAAAAAGAGCGAAAACAAGCGGAAAAACAGGCACAGTTGCAAAAGCCGTTGACTGATGCTGATGTTCGCCGCATCTTACGTGATGAGTTCATGTCAATCGGTGGCTTAAGCAAGCAAAGTCTTTCTTTTAAACATAACAGAAACTTCTAAAATTTGATAATAGGGAGCGATTCGCAATGGCAAAGCCTAACTACACAAAAGACGATATTCGTCGCATGGTCAAAGAAGAAAATGTTAAGTTTCTTCGATTAATGTTTACTGATCTATATGGCGTGATCAAAAATGTTGAGGTCCCAGTAAGTCAATTGGATAAATTGCTTGATAATAAATTGATGTTTGATGGTTCATCAATTGATGGATTTGTTCGAATTGAAGAGAGTGATATGTGGCTTTATCCGGATTTGTCGACTTGGATGATTTTCCCATGGGGTAACGAGCATGGAAAAATTGCTCGAATCATTTGTGAAGTTTATAATGCTGATCGAACACCATTTGCTGGTGATCCACGTAATAATTTGATCCGAGTTCTAAATGAAATGAAGAAACTTGGTTTTACTGATTTCAATATTGGACCGGAACCAGAATTCTTCCTGTTCAAGCTTGATCCAGAGACCGGTAAACCAACTTTGAACCTAAATGATAAAGGTAGTTATTTTGATTTAGCACCAGTTGACTTGGGTGAAAATTGTCGACGTGATATTGTGCTTGAACTTGAAAATATGGGCTTTGATGTCGAAGCTTCGCACCATGAAGTTGCTCCTGGACAACATGAAATTGACTTCAAATACGCTGATGCCCTGCAAGCGTGTGATAACATTCAAACTTTCAAATTGGTTGTTAAAACTGTTGCACGCAAGCATGGTTTGCATGCAACCTTCATGCCGAAGCCACTTGATCGAATTAATGGTTCAGGAATGCATATTAATATGTCACTCTTTACCAAAGATGGTAATGCTTTCTATGATGAAAATGGTGATATGCAATTATCTGAAACGGCGCACTACTTTTTAGGTGGTTTATTGAAACATGCTCGTGGATTTACGGCGGTTACTAATCCGATTGTTAACTCGTATAAGCGTTTAGTTCCGGGTTATGAGGCACCAGTTTATGTTGCTTGGTCAGGTCGTAATCGGTCGCCGTTAGTTCGGGTGCCGATTGCTCGTGGTTTATCGACTCGCTTGGAATTAAGAAGTGTTGATCCATCTGCTAACCCATATATGGCAATTGCTGCTATTTTGGAAGCTGGTTTAGACGGATTACGCAATCAGCTTGAAGCTCCCAAACCAGTTGATCGTAATATTTATCGGATGGATGACGAAGAACGTAAAGCAAATGGAATTGTTGATTTGCCATCAACCTTGCACAATGCAATTAAAGCTTTACAACAGGATGAAGTGATTGCTAAAGCATTAGGTCCGCATCTGTACCAAAACTTTGTGGAAGGTAAGAAACTTGAATGGGGAGCTTACCGCCAAGAAGTTTCACAATGGGAACGCGAACAGTATTTGGAATTATACTAATACTAATGAAAAAAAAGAGCAATGATTTGCTC
>NZ_AHYZ01000115.1 GCF_000255495.1 Liquorilactobacillus vini DSM 20605 | reverse complement strand
TAGTTGAAAGAATGCATATGATTAGTTTTCTATCATATGATTTGGTTATGTCTTTAATTCTTGCAGCCGGTTTTTATTTGGGAAGTGATACGGTTAAGGCTATTTTAAAAGTTATTCCTTCTTTTGTAACAAATGGGATGAATATTGCAGCTGGCATGCTTCCTGCACTAGGTTTTGCGTTATTGGCAAGTATGCTTATAAATAAAAAGGTTGCTCCATTTTTATTGTTAGGATTTGTTTTATCCGCATATATGAATGTTCCTGTCTTGGGAGTAGCGTTGATAGGCTTAGTAATTGTTGCATTAAGCATTGTAAATAATAATAAACCATCTAATAGTGTTAAAAATATGGAGGATAATGATAATGACTTCTAATGAAAAAAAATTAACAAATAAGGATATTAATCATATCTTTTGGAGATCTCTATCTGTAAATGCTTCATTCAATTATGAACGTCAAATGAGTCAAGGTGCTCAATATTCTTTAGGATCAGTTTTAAAAAAATTATATCCAGAAAAAAATAGACTAGCTCAAGCCTTAAAAAGGCACGCAGAGTTTTTCAATACTACACCAATGTTGTGTCCATTTATTTTTGGTATTAGTGCAGCCATGGAAGAAGAAAATGCAAATAAATCAGATTTTGATGAATCATCAATAAATTCTATAAAGGCATCTTTAATGGGGCCGTTGGCAGGTATTGGTGATTCAGTATTTTGGGGGACGTTGAGGCCTTTAGTAGGAGGTATTGCTTGTTCACTGGCATTAACAGGTAATCTTTTTGCTCCAATCCTGTTTTTACTTTTATTTAATGTTCCAAATATGTTGGTTAGATATTATGGCGTTCACTGGGGTTATAATTCAGGCATGAAAGCGTTAGATAAATTTGAGAAGCTCGGGATAACAGAAAAGATTTTTCAAGGCGCATCTACTTTAGGTTTGCTAGTTATTGGATCAATGATAGCAGAAATGGTTACTGTAAAAACTGGTCTTACTATTGGATCGGGTAAATCAGCAATTAAATTAATGTCTGTTCTTAACGGAATAATGCCAGATATGCTTAGTTTAGGAGTAACAGGATTAATTTATTGGGCTATAAAAAAGGGACACAAGGTAAATACTCTGTTACTTTGGATATTAGTAATTAGTATATTTGCTGCATTATTTGGAATCTTAAAAGCTTAAAGAAGGGGAAAAATGGAATATTTAGATAATTTTTTAAAAAAAGTGGATAATGAAAAGTTAAATATTAATTATATTCAAGTATATAAGAATGATAAGTTAATTGATGAATATTCTAAGATACAGCCCAAAACGCGCCTTAATGTTTATTCTGTTGCAAAAAGCATTACATCTATAGGGGTAGGTATTGCTTTACAAGAAAAATTAATTGAATTAGATGATAAAATCTATACTTTTTTTCCGCAAATAAACTTTGATAAATTAAATCCGTTGATAAAAAAAATAACTATTGAGAACTTGTTAACCATGACAAGTGGTTTGAAATCAAAATTGTTTTTTTGTGATGATCCAGAAAGGTATAGAGTCAAAGACTGGGTTTCCTATTATTTTAATAGTGATTTTGTTTATGAACCTGGTACCCATTTTGATTATTCGACATTTAATACTTATATTTTAAGTTGTGTTATAGAAAGTGCTAGTGGTGCGTCTTTATTAGATTATATGACTCCAAGATTCTTTGAAAAAATAGGAATAGGAAATCCCAACTGGCTGGCTTGTCCAATGGGGCACACTTTTGGGGCACATTCATTAATGCTTACAATAGACGAAATGTCAAAAATTGGTTCATTTTTATTACATGAAGGAAATTATAATGGAGAGCAGATTCTTTCACAAAGTTATATCAAAAAGGCGACTACTAATAAAATTGCTATGTCAAATGTAAAGTCTAAATATGGATATGGATATCAGTTTTGGATAAATAAAGACAAAATATCCTATCGTGCAGATGGAAAACTAGGTCAGTTTATAATAGTTGTTCCTGATAGTAAACTAGTTGTTTCTGTTCAGTCTTTTGAACAAAGAAAATTGTATGATATAATTTGGAGCAATCTTGTAGTTCCTTATATGTAGTATTAAAAAAGTAGGTAGTTAATAAATCCTGAGTTATTCATAGAGATACGCCTACTGATCTAACGTTCAAGGAAATGACCAACTGATCCTGAAGTGCAATAGAAAAGTTAGATAAGTTGTAGTATTTTGAGTTAAGCTGCCATGGCTTGATGCCTGTATTTTACAGGCGTCAAGCCATTTTTGGGGTGCGCCCGGCATGGGTGGATAACTAGGCGGTGTAAGTCCGCTGTGGGCCGTAGTGGTCGGAACCACGAGTTGAGGGCAAGGGCGTCCGCCGTGAGACGGAGTCTGAAGGAAGCCTAAGACAAAATACCGAGCCGATGTACAAGAAGTGGCTACAAGGCTGATTAGACTGGATGAAGTTGCCCCACAAACTGAAGTCCTACACTACTCGAAGTCGAAGTCAGTAAAGCCAACGGTTGCATGGTATGAAAGCTATCATTCTTACCCGGGGAGGCCTGTCGGATAAGCTCCCAACAAGGACGCCGATATGGGTGTACAGGAATAAACTAGTCAGTGATGGCTAGCTGAATCCGGCAGGAGTCAGCCGAGGTCATAGTAATCTGCCGTATGACAGATGAAGGACTGAACAATAATAATTCTCACTGATACTGGAGGTGTTGGTAGTGCGAAAATTGCAGAAAACAGAACAAGCTGACCGCCAAGGGATGGATAGTCTGGAGGACAAAGAGTATCTTGGGGCGCATAGTACTACTAACGGTGAAAGTACGGCGCAGGATGGCATTCAATTTGTAGACCGGGTCCTTGCAAGTAGTAATCTGAACCTAGCGTTTAAGCGTGTTCGGAGGAATAAGGGCGCAGCTGGAATTGACGGCATGGCCGTTGAGCAACTGGCCGAATATATTTACAAGAACCGGGAAGAACTCCTAGAGAGTTTACGTAATGGAACATATCGGCCGCAACCAGTCAGACGGGTAGAGATACCAAAACCCGATGGCTCAACCAGAAAACTGGGAGTGCCTACAGTTGTTGATCGTATGATCCAACAAGCTGTGGTACAGGTGCTTTCGCCAATATACGAACAAGTATTTTCCGACAATAGCTATGGATTCCGGCCAGGCCGGAGTGCGCATGACGCGATTCAAAGCGTCACCGAACTCTACAATCAAGGCTACCACTATGTGGTAGACCTCGACTTAAAGGCATACTTTGATACGGTTAACCACGACTTACTAATGAACTTCATCAAACAACGAGTAACTGACCCATGGCTACTCCACCTAATTCGGCGCTTTCTAACAAGTGGGGTGTATTTTGCAAGAACTTTATACATAAGATTGCAAAGAAAAGTACATAACTTTGCGCCTAAATTCTATTTTTGATATTTTGTTTTAGAAAGCGAATTCTTTAAACGAAAACTTTCACCTGTAAAGCTTAAAATATGGGCGTGATGAATTAATCTGTCTACTAAAGCCGCAGTTAATCGTGGATCAATGAAAATTTTATTCCATTGACTGAATTCAAGATTACTGGTAATAATGATGCTTTTATTTTCGTACCAGTCACTAATCAGTTGAAACAATAATTCAGCTCCTTCTTTAGTAAATGGAACATATCCCATTTCATCTAATATAATAAGTTTCACTCGTGTGAAACTTTTTTTAAAGGCCTCTAGTGTATTGTTCCTCCATTGGTATTCTAAATTAGTAACTAGTTCAGGTACACGCCAAAATCTTGTTTCAATTTCTGCTTGTGTAGCCATGCGACCCAATGCACAAGCCAGATGCGTTTTCCCAGTGCCTGGTGTCCCAACAAATACTGCATTTTCCTTTTGACGTATAAATGAAAGACTTGTCAATTCTTCTTTGGTGTTTGGATTGGGTAACAGAATCTGACTATGCCACTCATAATCTTCCAAAGATTTTTTAGTCGGAATTTTAGACTGCTTATAAAGACGTGCCTTTTTAAGTTCTCTTCGACAATTTATTTCATTCTCCAACAATGAAATTAACCATTCTTCTTTTGAATCAAAGTCATCAGTAATTGAATTTATTGATTCAGGTAAATGGGAAAGATGTAGTTTCTTGCAGAGTTCATTTAACTGATCAGATTTCATTCGTGGTAGTCCTCCTTTTTAGAAGTTGGTTTCAAAAAAGCATCGTAGTTTTTCCAATCAACTCCGTAGGAGTCATCGCCTTTACTATCTTCAGTAATTAGTTCATAAAAGTGTTGGTTGATACTCATCAAATCCTGACTCGTTAAAAGATTGAGCAGTTGATCAAGCCTTTTAAACTGTTCTTTCAAATCAGGGTGGCTTAGGTAAAGCCTTATTCGTTCTGGTAAATATTTCCAGTAGCGAGAATAATGCATAGTTGGTAATTTATTACGCCAATCTGATAAAATTACTTTCCAATCAATTATTCTTTTTTTATTCATATAGGGCCTTGGACCTTCAGCTATAATTTCGCCATCACTACTAACTAATTGATAAGATTCAGATCGAAGAACAGCATAAATAACAGAATAATTACGAGAATGGGGAACATGGATACGAGTCTTATCTAAAAGAACTTCGTTGTATTTGTTGGCACTGACTTCAATTTCTTTAAAAACGGGATAATCAGCGTCTGGCAATTGAAGCAATTCTCCTTTCTCCTCAATCCACAATTCTTCGATACTCTTGCTTTTTTCA
>NZ_AHYZ01000116.1 GCF_000255495.1 Liquorilactobacillus vini DSM 20605 | reverse complement strand
TGACTGATCTCTTTTATAATTTTTTTTGCAGCTGATAAAGTAATCTGACATCCTAATTTGTTATAAACCTTATATCCATTATACTGATATGGGTTATGACTAGCGGTTATCATTACTCCAGCAGCAGCGTGAAAATCACGTACCAGAAAAGATAATTCCGGTGTAGGCCGATAAAAATCTGATAAATAAACTTTAATGCCCATTCTACTCAAAATCGAAGCTGTTTCCCAAG
>NZ_AHYZ01000117.1 GCF_000255495.1 Liquorilactobacillus vini DSM 20605 | reverse complement strand
TATATGTAAAGAGTGGTCTAAAAATATTATAAAGAGAATACAGACTTGTATGGGTATGATTTTCATATCAAACAATTTTTTAAATATGGGAAAACAATATTAAAATAATCGTCTTCAAAAAATAAGGGAATCATGAATAAATTTATAGACAATAGTTTTAACTTCCAGTATTATAAATGAAAAGGGATATTCTAATGGGGATGAGGTTATGTCTAAAAAGAAAATATTCAGTAAAGTAACAAAAACTGTTTTAGATGCAGTTGCACCAGATTTTGTTGATTCAGCTACAAAAATTGTTGGAGATCAGCTAGAAAAGCGTAAGGACTATGTACATATTCCAGATGTCACTTTAATATCTGTCGAGGAAGCTGAAAAGATTTTAAGCCAGTATGGATTTAATTTTAGCAAGGTTTTGGTTACTCCAGATATTAAATATGCAAACAAAAGATCATTTACTGTTATAGACTTGTCACCTAAAGTTGGCTGGGCCGTCGATCCTAAAACCTATGTGAAAATTTTCTATGCTAATGATGAAATAATTGAAAAAAGCAAGTCTTTAAAATTAAAAGCCGATCAGGAAAAGAAATTCGCCAAACAAAAGCATCAAGAAACTCTAAATAAATTAACTAATGAAACTATTGAACAAACAACTAAGTTAGCTAAGAAATTCAACTTTCATAAAAGCAAGAATAATGGACCAACTAAATAGTTTGTTTAAATATTAAGCATCTTACCAAATAATTGACTTATCAGCTTAAATGCTGAAAAAATTATTGGAAGGTGTTTTTTTATGGCTTCAAAAAAATCAACACAGCTTTTTTATCGTTATTATGCAGAATGGATTGGCTTATATAAAGTCAATGCTGTCCGAGAAGTAACTTTGGATAAATATTATTTAACACTTCACTGGGTTAGAGTGCTGGCACCAACTTTGAAGTTAAACCAGTTGGATCGAAGGACTTATCAGAAGTTGATCAATGATTTTGCAGTTGAGCATGAACGGCAAACCACTATAGATTTTCATCATCAAATTAAATGTGCTATTTTGGATGCTTTAGACGAAGGCTTAATCAAACAAAATCCAACTCGCAAAGTTACAATTAAAGGCAGAAATCCACGCCCTAAGAAAATAAAATATTTGAGCCAGTCACAACTCCAATCATTGATCAAGCAGCTTGAACTGGGAACAGTACTTAATTGGGACTGGTTTATTTTACTTGTTGCCAAAACAGGATTGCGTTTTGCCGAAGCATTAGGAGCCACACCGCAAGATTTTGACTTTGAAAAACGACTGCTAACAATCAACAAAACGTGGAATTATCGTAGGGTTGATGGTGGATTTCAACCAACCAAAAATACTTCTTCTATCAGGAAAATTGAACTTGACTGGCAAACAGCAATGCAATTTTCACAATTAATTAAGAATTGTCCGCCAAATAATCCGATTTTTGTTAATGGACGCGTTTTTAATTCAACCATTAATCATCGATTGGCTGTTTTATGCAAAAAAGCTAAAGTTCCTGTAATTTCGATTCATGGTTTGCGACATACACATGCATCGTTATTACTATTTGCTGGAGTGTCAATTGCTTCTGTTGCTCGCAGATTAGGACACTCAAGCATTACCACAACACAAAAAACTTATTTGCATATTATTAATGAACTTGAATCTCAAGATAGTGACAAAATTATGCATGAAATGTCCGTTTTAATGTAAAAGAAAGACACTCAAATGAAAAAATCATTTGAGTGTCTTTTAAGTTTAGATAAACATTTTTTGAAGAAAACTTTTATTCTGTTTTTGTAATGAAGTTAGTTTACGCTGATGAAGGGCGATAGTGTCGTCAAGTTGTTTAAAAAAGGTGCCGATTTTGGTTTGCTCTTCTATTTTTGGAATTGTAATAATCCAATTTGTAAATACAGGTTTTCTTAAAGAAGGAACTGTCCCTTGAGCATTTTCTTTAAGAGCGTGTTCCCTAAAAGATTTATTGAATAGTTGCAATAAAAATTTAGGATACAATAAATTAAAATTATCTACTTTATATACACGTTGGTGTAATGCAAATTTTCCATTTACATAATGAAATATTTGCCCTATACGGCCATCACCAGGAACTAATATAGCCTCTTCATCAAAATCATATTCATTAAGATGTTCGATTTTTTCTGATCTAACATAAAAGTCATATTTCCCATTAATTACTGAATCTTGGTGATTACGATTTCCTGTATTAATATCCACCAAGTCACCT
>NZ_AHYZ01000118.1 GCF_000255495.1 Liquorilactobacillus vini DSM 20605 | reverse complement strand
CTTCACAAGCAACAATATCACGTTTTTGGCAACGTTTTGATAAAGGTAGTGTTAACACATTACAGGCTTTAAATGAGGCCTTGGTTGATCGTGCTCGACTGTTAACTAACCAGACAGCCACGATTATCGATATCGATTCGACCCACTCAGACACTTATGGCAAACAGGAAGCCACTAATTACAACGCACATTATGGTACTGAAGGATATCATCCATTACTGGCAACTGATCAAGATGGTAACTTATTGAAAGCTGTCTTGCGTCCTGGAAATGCTTACACCAGCAAAGATGTAAAAGCTTTTTTAACACCACTATTAAAGCATTATCAAACTAAGCTGCCT
>NZ_AHYZ01000119.1 GCF_000255495.1 Liquorilactobacillus vini DSM 20605 | reverse complement strand
ATCAATCAGCATCGTGGCCTAAGCCACGGCAGATTTATATTAAATCAACTCGAGCAGCCGGTGAACTGATCTTTTCACATGAATTTATCGTCACTAATCTGACTAATTTAACGGCTGAAACAGCCTTCAAACTGTATCACAAACGCGGCCAAATGGAAAATTACATCAAAGAAGCTAAAGCAGGTTTCTTTTTCGATAAGACTGATAGTTCAACGTTTAATGCCAATGCTGCCCGGATGATGGTTAGTGTACTGGCTTACAATATTGTCAACTTTTTAAAGCAGCTAGCAC
>NZ_AHYZ01000120.1 GCF_000255495.1 Liquorilactobacillus vini DSM 20605 | reverse complement strand
ATAGCTATAAATAGTTAAATGTTTACTTTAATGGCGAATTTTATATTTTAGGGGTGAGTAGAGTGAGTATTGCTAAAAAAAACTTTTTTTATAAAGTTAGTGGATTATCATTCAGATCAAAAAATGTTTTTATTTTTGGAGCATGGTTCGGAAAAAGATTTAGTGATAATCCAAAATATTTATTAATGCAGATGCTAAAGTCAGATAAGTTTAAAAGAAAAAAATTTGTCTGGATCGGTAATGATTCACTGGCTAAGATGATTAACAATAAAAGAGTTGTTTTTATTCGCCGAAATAGTTTGAAATCAATTTTTTATCAGTTACGTGCTGGGAAAGCTTTTTTTACTCATGGGTATCAAGATTTCGGTGATTATTCTTTTTTAAAGGGAGCGATCTGTTTTCAATTATGGCACGGTTTTCCAATAAAAAAAATTGGGGCTGATAATTCAAATACTCCCAATGAAGGAAAAAGAAGATATGAAAACTATCAGTACTTTTTAGCAAGCTCACCAGTTATGGCACGAAGAATGAGTGG
>NZ_AHYZ01000121.1 GCF_000255495.1 Liquorilactobacillus vini DSM 20605 | reverse complement strand
GCTCGTTGATAAGCTGCTTTGACAGTTCGGGGATCAACTTCAAGTTGTCTTGCGACTTCACTGTAATTAGGCTTTATTTCATCAATCACGAATCTTTTCATCCTTTCAAAAACATCGTTACGCATGATTTTATACTCACTCCTTAACTTTAAACATTAAGATTAAGTATAAAAAAATGCAGAAAATCTGGCAATTTTATTCCGCCGATTTCCTACATTTTATAACCGCCCTCTACA
>NZ_AHYZ01000122.1 GCF_000255495.1 Liquorilactobacillus vini DSM 20605 | reverse complement strand
TTAAGTCTTTGTAAATTTCTGACCAAACTGAACCATTGGAAGCTTCCTCCTCTGTTTCAACCGCAGTTGTATCTTGATGATAAACCGGTGCATTACCTTTAACTGCTTTACCAATCAATTCATCAGCTTTTTTAATTCCATCAATTACTGGTCGATTCAATAAAGGCTTACCATTAAAGCGTGCCATTTCCACTTTTTTATCTGCTGCAATAATTACTCCCGCAGCTTTTTTGATCTCATCAGCTGTTAATTGATGTTTAACTCCTTCAGAACCATTTGTCTCGACTTTGATATCAACACCCATTGCCTCAGCCGTTTTTTTCAACGATTCTTCTGCCATGTAAGTATGAGCAATTCCAGTTGGACAAGCTGTTACTGCCACCACAAATGGACGCTCAGTTGAACTTGCTGGTGAAGCTGTTGCTTGTTGATTTTCCTTAGCTTCCTTTTGAATTTGTGCATCAGCAAAAAGCTGTTGAACTTCCTCTGGTGTTTGGGCTTGTTTCAAAGCAGCAACCAGTTTGGGGTCGATCAACAAACTTGAAAGTGCCGCTAAAGCTTGTAAATGCGTATTGTTAGCCCCTGCTGGAGCAGCAATCATAAAAAACAAATTAACCGGTTGACCATCAAGCGAATTATAGTCAACTCCTTGCTTACTCTTAGCAAATAATACAGCAGCCCTTTTGACAGCTTTGTCTCGTGCATGCGGCATGGCAATTCCATCACCAATTCCGGTTGTTGATTCTGCCTCACGAGCTAAAATATCTTTTTTATAAAGCTCTTCGTCATCAATTACACCAGCCAGATGATATTGATGAACCATTTCATTAATGGCAGCTTCCTTAGTTGAAGCTTTCAAATCCATAATCATTGCATCTTTGATTAATAGATCACGAATATTCATAATTACACTTCCTCATATCTTAAATTTGAATAATTAATCAAGTTTAAATTCCTCAATCTTGATTTGCGGCAAAATTTCCGAGATTTTCTTATTATCGGCTAAATCCTCTGAAAAGGCCGTAGCACTTCCGCAAGCTAATCCATATTTAAAACTTTCCAATGGATCATGTGTGGCAGCATAAGTCCCGACAAAGCCAGCGATCATTGAGTCTCCTGCCCCAACTGAATTAATAACCTTGCCTTTAGGAGCTGGACTGTAATATGTCTTGGTTGGAGTAATCAATAATCCTCCATCACCAGCCATTGAAATCAAAACATGTTTAGCACCTTTTTCAAGCAATTTTTGACCATAAAAAACAATATCTTTTAAACCGTCGAATTTAACGCCAAATAACTCGGCTAATTCATGGTGATTTGGCTTAACGACTAGTGGTTGCTCCTTAAGAGTTTTTAGCAAGCTTTCTCCAGTAGTATCAATAACAAATTCTGCTTGATGCGCTTTAATTAGTTCAATCAGTTCAAAATAAAAATCTGAACTCAAATTAGGTAATAAGCTTCCTGATAAAATTACTACATCACCGGCATGTAAAACTGAAAACTTATTTTTAAATTTTGCAATTTCGGTATTAGAAACTTCCGGTCCTTGACCATTGATCTCGGTTTCATTTTGCGCTTTAATTTTTACATTAATCCGCGTATCCGCTGAAATTTCAGTAAAATCCGTTTGCAAGTTTTGGCGCCGTAGTTGTCCCTCAACGAACTTACCAGTAAATCCTCCAATAAATCCCCAAGCAGTATTGGGCTGCTTTAATTCCTTTAAAATCCGTGAAACATTAATTCCCTTTCCGCCGGGCAACTTTGTATCATAAGCCATTCGATTAACTTGACCCAACGTTAGTTCTTTTAATTGCACGATATAATCAATTGAAGGATTGACTGTTACCGTATAAATCATTGTGTGACCTCCTGAATAATTGTTTGTCCGCTATATTGATTAAAAATCTTTGGTGTTAACTGATTTGTAATGATTTTTGCAATTGCTAAATCACCAACCTTCACAAATGAAATCTGCCCAAACTTTGAATCATCAACTAAAACAAAAGTTTGATCTCCTTGCTGACTGGCAACCGTTTTGACTGATGCTTCATCAGGATCTGGAGTTGTATATCCATATTTTAGATGCACTCCATTCATCCCTAAAAAAACTTTATTGAAACGATACTTCATTAAAGATTTCACCGTTTCAATCCCAACAATTGCTTTCGTTGTGTTCTTTAACTCACCACCAATCAAAATCGTTCTAATCCCTTGATCTGCCAATACAGAAGCATGTAAGACTCCATTAGTAACTACTGTCAAATGCATATTAGCTGCTAAAAAAGGGATCATTGCCAAAGTTGAAGTTCCAGCGTCCAGATAAATAACATCTTCAGACTGAATCAAACCTGCTGCATATTTAGCAATCATCTTTTTTTGCTCGATGTTCTTAGAAACCTTTCTGACCATATCAGGTTCCTGCTGCAATGAATTTTTTAATTTGGCTCCTCCATGGATTCTAATCAGTACTCCTTGATTTTCCAACCGTTGTAGATCACGACGTGCTGAGGATTCTGAACAACCTGTCAAATTACAGATATCTTGCAAATTCAAAATATTTTTTTCCTTTAAAAACGCTAATATCATTTGTTGCCGTTTTTCTGCAAGCACTTACAAAACCTCCTTAATTATCTTAGCATGACAATCAGTAAAAATCAATCAAATTCTTCCATAAATATTCAATAACTTTTAAATTAATGATCGTTTTTGACTTGAAGCAAACCTGGCATTCAGCAAAAGGTTGTATTAGTTAACTATTTAAAAGTAGCTTAGCGCCTTTATGTTTCAAAATCAATCAAAAAGATGACAAAAACCGCCAAAGAATCCTGACAGTTTTGTCATCTTTTAAAACCAATTAGTTAATTTTTAAAACTATGAATTGGTGCTGGAATAGACCCTCGGCGATCAATTAAGTTTTTTGATGAAGCTGAGTTAACCGCCATTACTGGCGCATAGCCCATCAAACCGCCAAACTCAACCATTTCACCAACCTTTTTACCTTTGACTGGTAAAACCCGAACTGCCGTCGTCTTATTATTGATCATTCCAATTGCTGCTTCATCAGCAATCATTGCAGAAATTGTTTCAGCTGGTGTATCACCAGGTATCGGGATCATATCCAGTCCAACTGAGCAAACCGCTGTCATTGCTTCTAGTTTTTCAACATTAAGCGCGCCTGCTTGAACGCCTGCGATCATTTCTGCATCTTCAGATACTGGAATAAACGCTCCCGATAAGCCCCCAACTCGACTGCATGCCATAATACCACCCTTTTTAACTGCGTCATTTAATAAGGCCAAGGCGGCAGTCGTACCGTGCGTGCCAACTTTTTCGACACCAATTTCTTCCAAAATCTGAGCAACTGAATCACCAACGGCTGGAGTTGGAGCCAATGACAAATCAACAATTCCAAAGGGCACCTGTAAACGTTCAGCTGCTATTGAGCCAACTAATTGGCCCATGCGAGTAACTTTGAAAGCCGTTTTTTTGATCGTTTCAGCAACAACATCCAACGGCTGACCTTTAACTTTTTCAAGTGCATGTTTAACAACTCCTGGCCCACTAACGCCAACATTAATAACTGTATCGCCTTCACCAACACCATGAAAGGCTCCTGCCATGAAAGGATTATCCTCAACTGCATTGCAAAAAACAACTAATTTAGTGTTTGCAATTACCGATCTTTCTGCTGCCTGCTTAATGACTTTTCCCATATCTGCAACAGCATCCATATTGATTCCGCTCCGAGTAGAACCAACATTAACCGAACAACAAACGAGTTCTGTTTCAGCTAAAACTCGTGGCAATGACTTAATCAGTTTAAGATCACCAGTTTGATATCCCTTTTGAACTAAGGCCGAAAAACCGCCAATAAAATTAACTCCAACTGCTTTAGCCGCTTTATCCAAGATTTGTGCATATTTGAAATAATCTTCATCATTTGAAGCTGCTGCAATTAACGAAATCGGAGTAACCGAGATTCTTTTATTAATAATTGGGATCCCATATTCAGCTTCAATTTGCTGTCCAACTTTCACTAGCTTTGCAGCTTTGGCGGTGATTTTTTGATAGATTTTCTGACACGCCCGATCACTATCACTATCAATGCAATCAAGCAACGAAATACCCATAGTGATTGTACGTACATCAAGATTTTCATCCGCAATCATATGGATCGTTTCAATAATTTTATTTGTTTCCATTTAGCCTGCTCCTCTTACAATTGATGCATCGCCTGATAAATCTCTGCCCGCCGAATTTTAATCTCAACACCGAGCTTTTGTCCTAAATCATTCAAACCTGCTGTTAGAACTGAAAAATCAAAATCCTTGTCTTTGATTTCGACCATCATCATCATCGTAAAATACCCATCCATAATGGTTTGCGAAACATCAAGAATATTGATGCTTTTTGCTGCTAGGAATTGACTGACTCCTGCAATAATCCCCACCTGATCTTTGCCAATCGTTGTCAAGATTGCTTTCAATCCAGACACCTCCATTATTCTAATTTAAATTTAAGTATAGCCTTTTACGAATTATTTCGCAATTAAGCTTTGAAAATTTAAAACAACCAATAAGTTGATCCATCCCCTACAGTATCAATACTTCCCCTGCAGCAACTTCTTTTGCAAGAATAAAAAATAGTGAATTATCTAATCAATAGCTGAAAAATAGTTCGTTTTCTTTTTCAATTACTTGAACTATGGTTTAAATATCATTAATATAAATTAAGTATTACAAAATTGCTAGAGAGTAGGTTCTACTATGTCATTTCAAATGAGTCATCAAAAAAGAACAATCGTTACCGCTGTTTTATTGATTGCCTCTTTTTTAGCTTTAACAAGTCAAACTATGATGGTAACTGCACTCCCGGTCATTCAGCATGATCTGCAAGTTCCTTTGACACAAGTCCAGTGGCTAACGACTGGCTATATTTTAATTATCGGAATAGTTACTCCACTTTCTTCCAATTTATATGAAAAATTTTCCAACCGTTCCTTGTTTTTAGCAACAACTGGCTTGTTTATTATGGGCACTTTTTTAGGTTGTATCGCAAATTCCTTTTTATCCTTATTATTGGCCCGCTTACTGCAAGCAGGCGCCGGTGGCATTTTAATGTCCTTTCAAATGACTGCCTTGGTCGTCATTTTTCCACCAGAAAAAAGAGGGACCATTTTGGGAATGTCCGGCTTAGTTGTTGCTTCGGGTCCAGCACTTGGACCAACTATCTCTGGATTGATTCTCCATTTCTTTTCATGGCATTACTTATTTATTCTATTTCTTCCATTATTTATTATTCTATGGATTATCGGTCTAGTAACTTTGCCAAACTTTTCTCAGCCACAGCCAATTAAAATTGATTTGCTTTCGGTCTTTTTATCTTTAGTCGGTTCCGGATTGGCCTTGTCAAGTTTAACAACTTTCCAAAAAAATCAAGTTGGCGGTTGGGGTTCTTTAATTGTTGGATTGATCCTTGTTTATGTTTTTTGTCGTCGTCAATTAAAATTACAACAACCGTTATTAAAAATTCAAATTGTTAAATTACATTCTTTTTCATTAATGACTTTAATTGGAATGTTAGCTTTTATGGTCTTAATCGGGACAGAACAAATTTTGCCAATCTTTGTTGAAAATGTGAAGGGCCTCAACAGCATGCAAGCTGGCCTGATCTTATTGCCAGGGGCATTCGCAAATGCTTTATTTGCTGCTTGGGCGGGACGTTATTATGATACGCATGGCCCTAAAAATTTAATTTTCAGTGGCGCCTTATTGATGGTTGTTGGTGCTTTACCATTAGCGTTGATGACTAAACAAACCCCTGTTTGGATAATCATTGTTGCCTATATGCTACGAATGATTGGCAATTCCTGTGTCTTTTCTCCAGCGATGTCCGAAGCTTTTACTGAGGTTGCACCTTTAGATATTAGCCATGCAACTGCCCTAAATAATACTTTACGCCAAGTGTCTGGTTCAGTTTCAACGACAATAATGGTCGTCATTGCTGATTTACCAACTTCATTAACTCATGGTGTCCATTTATCAATTATCTTTACTTTCTGTTTAATTTTGACTTTAATTGCTGTTTTTCAGTTTTATTTAACTCATCAGCCCCAAGTCAAAAAATGACATTTTGGATTAATGCCAGTAAAATGGTTAACTCCCAGTCGATGTTGTCATTATCAACTGAGCAACTATCTCCTCCAAGCGGAATAATTCATCATATTGTTAGTTACCAAACTTTTTCATATTTCAGTCGTTTATCGTACGTAAACAAAGTTTCCAATTGATTCTTAGATTTGTTCAAAAAAAGCAGCCAAATATATGGTTGCTTTTTATAAATTTAATCCAACTATTCTTTAACCTCTTGATGATCATAAATAAAGCGGATCTCAGGAAATTCACGATCACCATCTTTACCCTTTAAAAACTCCAGCGCTTCCTGACGAATCTGCGGCAAATTGATTCCTTGAGCCTTAGCTGCAAAAATACAGCCACAGTAACATTGTCGATAAAGGTTGTATTCATGACTCATTTCAATTGATCGGTGATAACCATTGTTTTTCTTGAAATCGCTTGGTAAATACTTAGTTGTATAAAAATTCTGAACTTCAATGCCAACACGATTAATAACTTGAGCATTCTTATGCGGACTGATTGTTAAAGTACTGCCAAAGTAATCAAATCCAAGTTCAACTGCTTTAGCAGCCACCAAATCAAGCCGATAGGTAAAACAAGCTTGGCAACGTTGGCCACCCTCGGGTTCTTTTTCCAATCCACGAACATTTTCAAAATACTCTTGCGGACGATAAGGGGCAGCAATAAATCGGACACGATTATTAGTCTTTTGATTAAAATCATGAATAAATTTCTGCTGAACATATTTACGTCGCTGATATTCAGCGCGCGGATGAATATTTGAATTTGCATAATAAATCGTTACTTCGGCATACTTTGTTAGACATTCTAAGGTATAGGTACTGCACGGCGCACAACAACTATGTAGTAAAATTTTTGGTCGTTGTCCGTTCAGCTGCCAATTTTGAATCATTTTCTGCATAATTCGATCATAATTTATTTTTTGATTAGGATTCATCTTGTCCAAAATTAGGTGTAAATCAATCATCCCGTTAACCCTCGCTTCAAAATTATACTTTAAGTATATACCCATTCGATTAGCTTAACAATCTGTGACAATTCTTTTAAACAGTTCCCGGGCTAAAAGCTGTCCACCAGCTTTATTTACATGCAAATGATCCCCTAAATCATAATCAGGTACAAAATGTTGCTGTTGAGCAATTGCGGTCTTTGAAGCTTGAAACGTCCAATTATATTGATCCAGCTGACGATTAAGTAAAATTCGCTGCTGTTGAGCCCGCTGATCTGCTGGATGTGTTGTTTGACCATGACTAAGCTTAAACGGTAGAAGATCACTAAAAATCAGTTGACTCCCTGCTTGTCTAAGATCATGCTCAAATCTTGTCACCCATTCAATAAATTTTTTCGCATCAAATTGAGTTTGTTGAGCTGCTGAACTGATCAACGGCAGTAGTAAATCATTGATTCCAGCAAAACAAATTACACATTTAGGCTTGACTTTTTTTAGCCGGTTCGGCAAACGAGTGATTAAAGCTTCACCAAAAGTTTGAAAAATCGCTTCATCTTGAGGAGCATTTTGTAAAAATCGATTACCTGCAATTCCAGAATTCAAGACAAGATAATGGCCTGGATACCGCGCTTGCAATAAATAATCCAAACTAGCTGAAATCAGCCCCATTTCTGCCAGTGAATCCCCCGTAAACTCAATCACCTTTGGTAGCGCCATGGTCCATAAATCTACTTCTCGTAAGCAAAACCAGCCATGGCGAGCAGTAAAAGTTTGACTTAATTTAGGATACCAATCATATCGCCGGATAAAAGCAGCATTTGTCAAGCTTGAGTCATAAGTACTTAAGAAATCACAATATTGTTGTGGTCGACGAGCAGTCAATCGAAGTT
>NZ_AHYZ01000123.1 GCF_000255495.1 Liquorilactobacillus vini DSM 20605 | reverse complement strand
CCTGAATTATTCATAGTTCATT
This sequence comes from Liquorilactobacillus vini DSM 20605, assembly GCF_000255495.1. Lineage (GTDB taxonomy): Bacteria > Bacillota > Bacilli > Lactobacillales > Lactobacillaceae > Liquorilactobacillus > Liquorilactobacillus vini. Next base: position 198 of record NZ_AHYZ01000123.1, on the reverse strand, counting down.
AAAAGCCCGTCAGGTTTCGTATTTTTTCGAAAACTGACGTGTATGTCTTTATCTTTTGCTGAAATACGATGTTTATAAGTTCTAACTAGTGAGATTTTTCAACTAACTCAGAATTGCTTTGAACTTTTGGACATACTTGTCCCTTGGTTGGACAGATTTTTTTAATTTTGCCGGTTATTCAATAGCTTGGATACGCTA
>NZ_AHYZ01000124.1 GCF_000255495.1 Liquorilactobacillus vini DSM 20605 | reverse complement strand
TTATGTGAGCGAATCTCAACACCCTTAAAGAAAATATGAACTGATTTTTGGTCTTCTGTTACTTTGATTTGAACTTCTTTTCCGATATAATCAAGAGGAACAGAGTATTGATGGTTCCTAAATCTGATCATGGCATCTTTTGATACTTTACGAGTTTGGACACTAGAAAAGTATCGTGTAAGATCTGGATTGATGGGCTGGAGATGCTCTTTTTCTTTTTTCCATTCTTCTTCAGGAATTTTATTATTTCCTTGAGATTTCTCATGATTAAGTCTGATACATAAATCATCAATAAAACTTGCCAAATCATTCAACGTTTCAAATTCTCTATCGTAGGGTTTAAGACGGTTCATTGTGCGAGCCAAAGCTTCCACACAACCCTTGGTCTGAGGCCTGAATGGTCGGCAGGCTATTGGATGAAATCCTGCATCGTGGGCAAATGAAAGAAAACGATCATTAAAATGATGATGTTCAAAAGTACTTGTTTGATGATCAACTACTGTTGCCATATTATCAAACCAAATTTCCTTTGGGACACCCTTCATAAAGTTAAAAGCTTCGGTCAAGCATTCAAAAAGGGTATCTTGCTTTTGGTCAAGTGTCAATTTAATAAATTTTCTTTTTGAATATGGTAATACATAAAGAAAAATGCTGAATATGTGTTCAACGTTGTTTTTGTCATGCATTAGTACTTTTTCTTTCCAATCAACTTGGGCGCTAAGACCAATTGTATGTTCAACACGTGTTGTAGCTTTCTTGATTTCTTTTTTCTTGTAGTGCCTGCAGTAATCTTTAACGATTGTATA
>NZ_AHYZ01000125.1 GCF_000255495.1 Liquorilactobacillus vini DSM 20605 | reverse complement strand
GAACTCGATGAACTTGCACTTTGACTTGAAACAAATTCTAACGACTCTTCAGATGATTGAGACGAATCATCTGAAGAAGTCGAAATTGTTTTATCTGAAGCAGATTCAAAATTATCTGCTTCGACTACCATTGAGTGTATCGGCTTGAACTGAACACCAAGAACAAATGAAGACACAGTCAACAAACTAAAAGCCCAATATTTGCCGCTTTTATACATCTTGTAATGCTCTTTTATTTCAGATCCCTTCTTCATATTAAAAACTACCCCCGTTTTCGTCTTTAATTTAAGATTACCACATTCGACCATTAATTACTTAAATTTTATAGCCTGTAATAAAAATGTAAAACTACCAATCTTATTTGATAATCTGATTCGCCATATTTAGATAATCATGATCAATTTTCTTCAAAAAAGCAGCTTGATTAGCAGATGGATGATATGTATTTACTTCATCCAAGAATGAAATAAATTCTTCTGCTGGTAATCGATATTCGATCTTTTCATGTGAATATTGATCATATTTCAACACTTGGCGAAGATTTGCGTCGGAATAAAATTCATATTGCTGTGAACTAAAAATAAGTTGATATTTGTTTTTATTCATTTGCCACACCTTAACTAAATCTTAATTTTGAACAAATAAATCATATCATAAAGCCTAATTATTTAACTAGCAAATGTTCGCAAAAAATCTAATTTGCATCAGAAAGCAGCATAAAGTTATTAATAATAATATTTCTCAAGATTGTGCTATATAAAAAGAGGTGAGGCTATCAATATCCCATATCTAAAGCTACGAGATTTTCGCCCAATCATAATTAAAGTTTAAAGAAAACTCAAATCTATTATTTTTTTATAAAGTTTAATGTAATTACAATTACTCCCAGCTAATTAACAGCTAGAATAAAAACAAAAAAAGTGAAAAGAGAAACAATGATGCCAAACAAACCGCAAGCCGATCAACATAACGAAGACTGGGAAAATCTACGCCGTCCAAGAAATTATCGTCAACGGCATCCATTTCGTCGAATTTTAATTTTAGCCATTTTTTTACTAATTTTAGGTGGTGGTTGGTCACTTTGGAAAAGAATTCAACCAACCCAACACTTTGCTAATTTAAAAACCATTAGTCATCCAAAAAAAGATTATCATCAAGCCAAAGGTAGTTTTAATGCTTTGATCATTGGTTCTGATGAGCGACGCGGACAAACATCTGGTCATACTGATTCAATGATGTTAGTTCATGCAAACTTGGCTAAACATCATTATACTGTTTTAAGCATTCCCCGTGATTCAAGAATTTATATGCCGAATTTAGGCTATACCAAACTAACCAGTGTTCAATCAGTTTATCAAGATAAATATGGCTCCAAAAAGGGAATTACCATGGCAGTTAAAACCATTTCCAACTATCTGGATGTTCCCATCAATTATTATTTGGAAACTAACTATTGGGGCCTGCGTTCAATGGTTAATGCAATCGACGGCATTACGATCAACCTGCCCTTTAAAGTTAGATTAACGCATCCCTGGTATCCTAAAGATTATGATAAGACATTTAGTCAAGGAAAACATCAGCTTTCTGGTAAAATGATTACTGAAATTGTCCACGAGCGTGATTCAGTACCCGGAACCGATTTTGGTCGCCAAAGACTGCAAGAAGCAGCTCTGGTGGGAATTGTTAATAAGGTAACTGATCCTGCTAATGCCCTTAAGATTCCTGCTTTAGCAAAATCAATGTCGAAATTTTTAATTGCCACAAACTTAAAAACAACCGACATGATCAGTATTGGTTTGGCAGTTAAAGGAAACTTTGATGCTCAAAAGCAGGTTCATTACTTACAATTAAATGGAAAAAATGAAGTACTTTATGACGATATTCTAGAAAATTATAATGAAGAAATTGTTTTAAATCGCAAGCGTCTCAAAAAAATTATTTCTCAAGATTTTGAAAAGTAGTAAAATTTAAAAAATACTTAATTATTTTGATTAGAATTTTCGTTTCACAGTCAGTGTTTAATGTTAAAATGATATATGTTTGAGCAAATTTTACTGCTTAGCAGCTTATTTTTCCTGTTTAAGGGAGTTTAGTTTGAATGAAAATTTTGAAGAATTATCTCTATAATGTCAGCTATAATTTGCTGGCGATCCTTTTACCAATTTTTACGGTTCCCTATATTGCCCGAGTTTTAAATCCTTACGAAGTAGGAATCAACTCGGCTACCAACTCAGTTATTACATATTTTTTATTAGCTGGAACTTTAGGAATTACCACTTATGGTAACCGAGAAATTGCTACTAAGCGGGACAATCCGCGTGAGCGTTCACAAACCTTTTGGGAAATTGAATTTTTACAAATTTCAACCATTTTATTAGCCTACTTGGCGTTCATTGTTTATTTAATGGCTTTTCAAAAGCAATTTAGAATTTATTTTTTCTACCAATCTTTTTTCATTGTTGCTGGACTTTTTGATGTTTCTTGGTTTTTTATGGGAATGGAAGATTTTAAAAAAACCGTTGTTCGAAACATGCTAGTAAAAATCATTTCTGCTGGTCTGATTTTCACTCTGGTCAAGTCGACCGCTGATTTAGGAATCTATATTCTGATTTTGTCTCTATCACAATTGTTTGGTAATTTGACACTTTGGTCTTATTTAATGCATTTAGTTACCAAACCTGATTTCAAGCATTTAAAACCTTGGCGACACTTGAAACCATCAATTGCCCTTTTTATCCCACAAGTTGCCATCATGATTTACGTTTCCTTAAATAAAACAATGCTTTGGAAATTAGATTCGGTTACTGCTGCAGGATTTTATGACTACTCTGATAAAATTACTAAAATTGCTTTATCAATCGTTACTTCACTGGGAACCGTTTTATTACCGCATATGTCTAATTTATATGGAAAAAAGCAGTTCGATAAAATCAAAGAATATCTCGTTAATTCAGCAGCAATTATGCTCTTTTTAGCTTTTGCGCTAGCTTTTGGAATTTGCGGAATCTCACATAGTTTTGTGTTAAAGTTTTTAACTGCAAAATTTGCTCCGGTAGCTGAACTAATTGTTTTAGAATCACCGGTACTGATAATGATTGCTTTAAGTAATTTAATTGGCAATCAATATTTGCTACCGCTACGAAGAACTAAACAGTACACTCAGTCAGTTACTTTGGGAGCAATTACGAATATCATCCTGAATGTTCCCGCTATTCTTCTATTCGGCGTTAAGGGATCAATGGTCGTCACCGTAATTTCGGAAACCGTCGTCACCGGTTTCCAATTGTGGGTAATTCGCCATGATTTAAAAATTACTTTATTATTTAAGGGCTGTTATAAGTATTTGTTCGCTGGTATTTTAATGTTTATCGTTGTTTTTAGTTTAGATCATTATTTCGTTCCTAGTTATCCGCACATTGTATTAGAAGTTTTAATCGGAGCTATTGTCTATTTTGCTGTTAATTTTGCTTTACGTTCACCAGCATTTAAACTTGCGCTGACTTTCTTAAAAAATCATCGTAAAACCAATTAATGAATTTTATAAATAAAAAAGCAAGACCGTTTAAGCTTTATTAATGATCTTGCTTTTTTGTTTTAATTTTTTTAAATTTAGCTAATTATTAATGACATAATTATTAAGGGCCACTGCAACTCCGTCATGGTCATTATCAGCTGTTTGCCAGTTAGCTGCTGCTTTCACCTTGGGAATTGCATTACCCATTGCAACTCCTAAGCCAGCGTAAATAATCATACTAAGATCATTGCCCTCATCGCCAATCGCCATAATTTCATTTTCGGTCAACTGCAATTTTCGAGCTAGCAGTTGTAAAGCGTGGCCTTTGTTGACCCCCCTGGCATTCGCCTCTAAATAAAACGGTGAGCTTTTTGTAAAAGCAACCTGATCTTCTAACTGCCTAAACGGTTCCCAATCAGTCATTGCTTGAGTTAATCTTTGCGGGTCATCAATGAACATTGCTTTAATCAGTCTAGTTTGCCGCAATTCAGCGGGAGTTCGGTAAGAAATTTCGAGTTTTGCGATCAAGCTTTCATAAACAGTATAATGACCAATATCACGATCAGCTGTATATATGCGATCATGACTAATAGCATGAAAATGCAATTGCTTTTGGCGTGCCAACAGCTCTAATTGCAGATAACTATCATATGAAATCGGTTGTTCACTAAGAATTTCACCGTTAGTTTTTTGAACCATTGCTCCGCCAAAGCTAACTACAAATTGATCTGACTGATCATCAAGCCCCAATTGCTTCAGCAGGTCCTTTACACCACTTAACGGCCGGCCGGTACAAATCACAATTTTTACACCCTGCTTTTTGGCTTGATGGATTGCTTTTATGACGGGAACTGTCACTTCTTTGCTTGAATTGAGTAAAGTTCCATCAACGTCTATTGCTACTAGTTTAATTGAAATGTTAATCTCCTTCTTTCATGCTTGCTTTAACTGAAATATGGCATAATCATCTTTCCATGTCAATCTGTCAACCACTATTGCCAATAAAAATAATGCTTTTTTGCTTTTATAATTTGCGCTATGATAATCTTTAGGCAAAGAGAGGGAGGACCTTATGGTGACCAATTTAAAAAATTATCACAGTTTGTGGTTGACGATCTCCGCTGTTGGAATCTTTTCTTTTATGTCAACCTTGGATTCGTCAATTATTAATATCGCTCTACCGGTAATTTCAAAATCATTAGCTATTCCAATGAACCAAACTACTTGGGCAATTTCAATTTATTTAATTATTATCTCCGGATTGGTAACCTTTTTTGGCCATCTAGGTGACCAAATTGGGAAAATCAAAGTTTTTAAAGTTGGAACATATATTTTCACTTTAGGTTCATTACTAGCCGGCATAAATTTAGGACTTTACTTTTTGCTATTTGCCCGGTTAATTCAATCACTCGGGGCAGCTATGACTATGAGCAACAGTTTTGGAATTATTACTGGCATCGCTCCCTTTAAGTTTCGTGCGCGAGCAATGGGATTAAATATCATGTTTGTTTCTTTAGGGACCATCGCTGGGCCAGGTTTTGGTGGCCTAATTCTGGAACATCTCAACTGGCCTTATATTTTTTGGGTTAATGTACCAGTTGGCATCTTAGCTATTATTATTGGTCAAATTTTCTTTCCAGCAGAAAAGCACCCAGCTAAAGATTTAATCTTTGATTACCTAGGAATTATTAGTTTATTTTTATTGATTACGATTTTTTTCTTAGGAATTAATCTTGGACAAGAACAAGGGTTCCTCAAACCTTTACCAATTATTTGTTCACTGATTTCACTGGGATTGTTGACTTTTTTCATTACTCATGAAAACAAGACGAATGATCCGCTACTTGACTTATCAGTCTTTAAATCAGCTTTGTTTAGTGTCAGTTTGATCGCTGCTTTTTTGATATTTACTTGCAATTTTTTTATTAATATTTTGCTGCCATTTTATTTTGAAGATCTCAGGCAAGTCTCAGCTGGTTCAGCCGGCTTTTACTTGATGATCTGGCCAATTATTATGTTACTAGCAACACCTTTTTCTGGTTATATTGCCGATCATTTTCAGCAAGAAATCGTTGCGTTATTTGGATTAACAATTTTAGCTGTTTCATTTTTTGGTTGGCGCATTGTCAACCAAAATACCCCGCTCTTATTTGTTGGATTACTTTTGGCACTAGGTGGCATTGGCATGTCATTTTTCCAAACCCCTAACAATGCTTTGATTATGAGTAACGCTCCAAAAGAAAAATTAGGAGTTGCTGGGGCATTAAATGCTTTGGCTCGTAACTTGGGGATGATTTCTGGAACTAGCTTGGTTACGACAATTCTCTATTTTGCAATGAGCCAAAGGATTGGTTATCAAATCACAACTTACCCGCATGGTCATAACCAGATTTTTGTTTATGGGATGCAGATTGCTTTCAGCAGTGCCACAGTAATTATTTGTTTGACTTGGTTACTGACTTTTTATCGGATCTGGATGCGAAAAAGAGAATTTAAATAATTTTGAAAAGGCTTGGATTCAGTTGATACTGCAATCAGGCTTTTTTATTACGTTGAGCAACAAGGTTATGAAACCTTAGTCCTTAGCCGCTGAAATTATCATTTTGCTTAACAAAACTTGCATTTTTTCATGAGAATACTGTTCTTCAAGTTGATTGACTGTCGATAAGCCAATCAAGTTATTAAATTCTGAGAACGAGAGCATCATATCCTTAGCCGCTGAAGTTTTGCCAGTTTTTTTCAAGATTGAAAGAACCTTATCAGTTGCATAAGTCTGAGCATAAGTTAAAGCTGCTGGATGGACAATGATTTTAAAGCCCATTTTTTGAGCCTGTTCAATACTCAGAATTGGCGTGGTCCCACCTTCAATCACGTTTAACATCAACGGTGTCTCAGGGAAAGCCGCTAGTTCTGCTTTCAGCTCATCGATACTTGCTGGCGCTTCAATAAAGACTAAATCTGCCCCGGCTCTTAAGTATGCCTGACTACGCTTGATTGCAGTCGATAAATCATAAACCGCTCGTGCATCAGTTCGTGACATAATTAAGAAATTTGGATCTTGCCGAGTCTTAACCGCCATTTTAATTTTTTCAATCAAGACTTCAGGTGTCTCAACTTTTTTCCCTGCCATATGACCACAACGTTTTGGCCAGACTTGATCTTCTAAAAATAAACCACAAGCACCGAGCCGATAGCTTCATAGCTGGCAACTGTTCTAACGATATTGTTTAAATCACCATATCCAGTATCTGCATCGGCGAAAATTGGAATATCAACTGCATTCACAATCTCGCGGCATTTATTGAGCATAACTCCAAAATCTGCCAAGCCGCGATCTGGTTTGGCTAAATTACTGGCGCTGGTCGCATAACCTGCCGCAAAAATTGCCTGATATCCTTGCTGTTCAGCAATTTTGGCAGCTAAGCTATCTGGTGCAACTACCATATTTACGATGTTATCTTTCGCAAAAACAGCTTGTTTAAATTGCTGACGCAACCGTTGGAATTTTTTGAATCCATTATTGTTGACACAAACTAGATCTGAAACAGTTGACTTAGTCGAGTTCCCCGGAATTTTTGCCCTTAAATCCAGCCAAAAATTGTGGTTTGATTGACGCTGTCATTTCTTTTATCTGCTGATCATCTTCGAAACAAAGTCCAACTTTAGGAAACACTTTATTTGATAGTTGGAGCAACTGTTCTTGACTAATGTGCTAACCAATAAATTCTTGATACCTAATTTCTGAGCCAGTTTAAAACGTTTTTTTAAACCGTTTAAACCATATATAGCAATCCCGTCAAATTTGAGAATTATTTGACAATCGGTCGCTTGCAAACTATCTTGACAAGCCTTAATTTTACCTAAAAATTCCACTAAATCTTCCGGTGAATTAGGAATTTGACTATGACTCGGATATTTTTGATCATTTAATACTAGATAATTTGCTCCCGAACGAATTAATTCTTGTGCAGTTTCATAGGTATTGAGCGGATTGCCAAAGCCAGCCTGACCATCAGCAATTAAAGGAACATTAGTCGTTAAACACATATTCCGAAAAAAATGTGCATATTCTGATAAACTTAACAATCCTTCATCATCTTGACCAATCAACCGATTAGCCAATAGACGACCACTGATAAAAATTGCGGCAACATTCTGTTGAACTGCTTGTCTAATTTCTACGGCATTAGCAGCAACTGCTATTTCACCTGATAATTCCATGCGTTCACTCCTTTTTTGGTTAATACAAAGTTATTTAATGACAGGTTAAATATTCTGGTAATCTGCATTATATATTAACTAGTTATGAATGCAATTAATATTTATAATTTGCAGGTTGCAAATTAGTTAATAAAGCTTATTTATTGACTAAAAATAAGAGGCCCAACCAAAATAAGCTTTCGATTCAGTCTCTTATTAAATGGAGCGGTTATTTTATTTTTCCTTAATCTGGCGCATAAATTCATACAAGGCATCTTCCCATTTTGGAAACTTAAAGCCGGTCTCCTTTGCCAAATGCATCACTGAATAATGCGGACGAAAGGCTGCTGATGGATACTGATCAGAACTGACTGGTAAAACTTTTACTGGCTGATCTTTTAAAATCTCTTTGGCAAATTCATACCACGAACATTGACCATCATTGCTACATTGATAAACCCCATAAGCAATTTGATTATCAACCAAATAAGTTAAAAATTCAGCTAGCGTCCGCGTCCAAGTGGGCCGACCAACCTGATCATCAACGACCGTTAATTTATCATGAGTCTTGGCCAAATTTAACATGGTATAGACAAAGTTGTGGCCCCATTGACCATAGACCCAAGCCGTCCGAACAATATAATATTTTTGACAATATTTTTGCACTGCCTGCTCACCTAACAATTTAGTCCGACCATATTCATTGCGCGGACCTTTCGGATCCTCTGGCAAATATTCCCCGCTGGTTCGTGTCCCATCAAATACATAATCTGTGCTGACATAAACCAAAGTTGCCCCATACTTTTGACAAGCTTTAGCGACGATCTCAGTCCCTACAGCATTGATCAGTTCATCAGCTGCCTTCCCTTCACCCTCAGCTTTATCAACTGCAGTATAAGCAGCACAATGATAAACAACCTCAGGACGGTGTTCAGCAAAAAATTGATTAACTTGTTGCTCTTTGGTAATATCTAATTCACTAACGTCGGCCGCTTTAAAAGCAACTTGGCGTTCTTGAAACAAATGCTGCAACTCTTGGCCTAATTGTCCATTGCCGCCAGTAATTAAAATTTTCACGTTTTCTTCCTCCAGTTTAATTCTATCAATAAAAAGCAACCGGTCTGTTTGTTAACAGTTCCGCTTGCCTTGACTACAAATTATTTTAAAGCGGCACGTTCCTTTAAAGGACGCCACCAAGCTTCATTTTCCTGATACCATTTGACGGTTTCTTTGATCCCGCGTTCAAAGGTATATAATGGCTTCCAGCCCAGCTGCGTTTCAATCTTCGTCGGATCAATTCCATAGCGCCGATCATGTCCTAAACGATCCTTGACATATTCAATTGAATCTTCGCTCAAACCTAACTGATCAATAATCAGATGGACAATTTCATTATTGGTATGTTCATTATGACCACCGACGTTATAAACTTCACCGGCTTTACCTTGATGCAAAACCAAATCGATTGCCCGGCAATGATCCGAAACATGCAGCCAATCACGAATATTTTGCCCATCACCATAAATTGGTAGCTTTTTACCGTCCATGCCATTTGAAGTCATCAAAGGAATCAATTTTTCTGGGAATTGATAAGGACCGTAATTATTAGAACAGCGAGTAATATTAATGTCCAAGCCATAAGTTTCAAAATATGAGCGCACAACTAAGTCAGCCGAAGCTTTGCTGGCTGAATACGGAGAATTTGGTGCTAAAGGTGTTGTTTCGGTAAAGTAACCCGTCTGACCTAAAGTTCCATAAACTTCATCAGTTGAAACTTGCAAAAATTTACCAACCTGGTTCTTTTTGGCCTCATCTAATAAGGCTAAGGTGCCTTGAACATTGGTTTCAACAAAAACTTCTGGATGCAAGATTGAGCGATCAACGTGGCTTTCGGCCGCAAAGTTGACAATTGCGTCAATTTGATATTGCTTGATTAAATAAGCAACTAATTCCCGATTGACAATATTACCGTGAACAAAAACATGGCGTCTTTCATCTACCAAGTCATCGAGGTTATGAATATTTCCAGCATAAGTCAACAAATCCAAATCAACGATCTTGTCGTAAGGATGCTCTTGCAGATAATAATGAACAAAATTACTACCTATAAAACCAGCACCACCGGTAACTAAGAGATTCATTACATTTCCTCCCCATAAACAAAGTTTAAATCAGCATCTTTGAGTCGTGGATGATGCTGGTCTTTTTCCGATAAAATCAGATGCTCTAACGGCATTGGCCATTTGATGCCAATGTCTGGGTCATCAAAAGCAATCCCACCATCAGCTTGTGGTGCATAGTAGCCGTCAACTTTATAAGCAACGTTAACGTTAGGAGTCAGAGTTACAAAACCATGGGCAAACCCTTTCGGTACTAATAGCTGACGATGATTGTATTCACTTAAAATATAACCCTCCCACTTACCATAAGTTGGTGAACCTTTGCGGATATCAACTAAGACATCATAAATCACACCAGTCACTGCCCGTAAGAGTTTCGTCTGCGCATAAGGTGCACGCTGATAATGCATTCCACGCAAAACCCCGGGTTCAACAGATAATGATTGATTATCTTGAATAAAATCAATATCGATCCCCGCTTCATGAAATTTATTCTTGGTATAAGTTTCAGTGAAAAAGCCGCGATGATCGCCAAAAACATCGGCTTCCACGATCTTGACATCTTGCAAATTAGTTGAAATTACTTTTAAACTCACTCTAATTACGCTCCTTTAATTTTGATTAGCTAAACGAATCAGATATTGGCCATAATCATTCTTCTTCATTGGCTGTGCTAACTCAACCAAACGTTCTTGAGAGATATAACCCATCCGATAGGCAATTTCTTCTAGACAAGCAACTTTTAAGTTCTGGCGCTTCTCAATCGTGGCAATAAAGCTAGCTGCTTCCAGCATTGAATCATGGGTACCAGTATCAAGCCAAGCATAGCCACGGCCCATCAGTTTTACGTTTAGTTCCTTATTTTTTAGGTAGATCTTATTTAAATCCGTGATCTCTAATTCTCCTCGAGCTGAAGGTTTTAAATTGGCTGCATAATCAACAACCCGATTATCATAGAAATACAAACCAGTGACCGCATAATTGCTCTTAGGATTAGTTGGCTTTTCTTCCAATGAAATTGCGTGCTGCTGCTCATCAAACTCAACCACTCCAAAACGTTCTGGATCATTAACATGATAGCCGAAGACGGTGGCTCCAGACTTTTGTTGAGCGGCTGACTGCAACATTTTTGACAAACCGCTGCCATAATAAATATTATCGCCTAAAATCAAGCAAACTGAATCCTGACCAATAAATTCACGACCCACAATAAATGCTTCGGCCAAACCGTTTGGCTGAGCTTGAATTGCATAACTCAAATTAATTCCAAAATCAGAACCATCACCTAATAATTTTTCAAATAGCGGTGTGTATTCAGGCGTTGAAATCAATAAAATATCGCGAATCCCAGCCAACATTAACGTTGACAATGGATAATAGATCATCGGTTTATCATAAACCGGGATCAATTGTTTAGAAATACCGCGGGTGATCGGATACAAACGTGTTCCGCTCCCACCAGCGAGAATAATACCTTTCATCTGAAATTAACTCCTTACAGGATTTTATTAACATAATTATTTTTGCACATTTACCTTTTAAAGTATAGCAGTAATTTAGAAGTTTTTCATCAATCAAAAAATTAATCATCTCTGCTTAATTTTTAAGATTACTGTTTTCGACTTTACATTAACAGGCTTTAGGATTAATTTTAGCTTAGGTTTAAAGTTACGAATAATCGTTTATAATTGAACTTATTTAAGATTTCTAAACATGGAAAAGAAGGGTTTGAGACAAATGAAAATTGCATTTAAACGTGATGGCTTAACCTTGCGGGGAGATTTAATCATCCCCAGTGCCGCAGCAGCAAACTTAGTTATTTTACTACATGGCTTTGCTAGTGATATGGGCTATAATTCCGACTCGTTGATCTATCAATTGGCAAAACATTTTAATCAGGCAGGTCTTGCCACTTTGCGTTTTGATTTCAATGGTCACGGAAAAAGCGATGGATCTTTTGAAAATATGACTGTTTTCAATGAAATTGCAGACGCTAAAGCCGCTTTAGATTATGTTAGAAATATTCCGCAAATCAAAGAAATTATGCTGCTAGGTCACTCTCAAGGCGGAGTAGTTGCCAGTATGCTAGCAGGTTATTATCCTGACCTGATTCAAAAATTAGCCCTCTTAGCCCCAGCTGCATCATTAAAAACTGATGCTCAAAAGGGAGTCCTGCAAGGCGCTACTTATGATCCAAAACATATTCCCGATTTGCTGACTACTATTAAGGAGAAACAAGTTGGTGGTTTTTACCTGCGGATTGCGCAAAGTCTGCCAATTTTTGAAGTTTCACAAAATTTTCAAAAACCGGTTTGTTTAATTCACGGAACTAATGATCAAGTCGTTTCACCGACAGTTGCTAAAACGTATGATAAAGTTTACCCAAACAGTACGGTTAATCTTTTACCTGGCGCTGATCATGGCTTAACTGGCAAGATACGACCTAAGGTTTTAGAATTGACAACTGATTTTTTTAAGACTGATTTGGTTTAGTTCATCCTTATAAAGGACTGAGAAAAATGAATAGCGACAAAAAACTGGATTTAGGGTCTAATTGCACTGGCGCTGATCAGTCTGATTGTTTTTTTAAGCTTTAAGAAATTTGATACTAAAGGGGCTTATGATGCTGTCCCGACGATTCTGGTTCATGACTGGGCAAGCAGTCAAGCCCAGCACAGCAATTTACCACGAAAGAACCATCAAGTCATCAATAAAGTCGTTAACTTCATTTGGGGAAGATAATTTCTTAACTAATTCTCCAAAAATCGACCACTAGATCAACTACATTAGTTTGATCAGGTGGCCGATTCTCAACCGCTTTAAATTAAATTTCTTGCCCTTGGCTCTTAATAACTTTTTGATACCAATAGAATGAATCTTTACGAATTCGTTTTAAACTTCCCTGTCCTTGATCATTGAGATCAACATAGATAAAACCATACCGTTTGCTCATTTGACCAGTTGAAGCACTTACTAAATCAATACATCCCCAAGGAGTATAACCCATTAAGTCGACTCCATCATTTAATGCTCCCAACATGGCTTTAATATGCTGCCGTAAATAATCAATACGATAATCATCATGGATCTTGCTATCAGCCGTTAATTGATCAATTGCTCCAAGACCATTTTCAACTACGAATAAGGGTTTTTGGTAACGACCATATAGTTGATTCAGAGCAATCCGCAAGCCAGTTGGATCGATCTGCCAGCCCCAATCACTAGTTTTCAAAAATGGATTTTTAACGCCACCAACTAAATTCCCAGCAACATTTTTAGCATCCCGGTGTGTTACATCGGTCACCATTGACATGTAGTAGCTAAAACCAATATAATCCACCGGATACGCCGCAATCAATTGCAAATCTTGCTCGGTAATGCTTAATTTTTGCGGATCAACGTGATGTTCACGTAATAGCCGAGCTGTTGTTGACGGATATTTGCCGCGGACTTGTACATCTGCACAAAAGAAATTCAAATCTTGATTTAATTTCAGATTAGCCAACTGATTAGAAGGATCTGCATCAACTGGATAACTGGTTGCATATAGTATCATACAACCAATTTTTAAATTTAAGTCAAGCTGATGTGCAAATTTGACTGCCAACGCGCTAGCTACAAATTGATTATGCCAAGCTTGAAAAATATTAGTAAAATCTTGCGATCCAGTTTTTGGTACCAAGCCTTGGCTCATTACTGGAAAATGAAAAGCCGAGTTGATTTCATTAAAAGTCATCCAGTAATGAACACGATTGCTATATCGTTTTAGAATAACTTCTGCAAAGCGCTGATAAAAATCAATCAACTGACGATTTTTCCAGCCACCATATTTTTTAGCTAAATTTAAGGGCATTTCATAATGGGAAATCGTAATAACCGGTTCAATCTGATACTTCAAACATTCATCAATCAGCTGATCATAAAACTTTAAGCCGGCTTCATTAGGCTTTGTTTCATCACCTTGAGGAAAAATTCGCGACCAAGCGATTGAAAAACGATAGCATTTAAAACCCATTTCAGCAAATAATTTAATATCATCTTTAAAATAATGATAGTGGTCAATTCCTTGATGATTAGGATATAAATACTTTTTTTCATCAATTTGCCAAGCAAACTCTGGACTGCTGGCTATCGCGAATCTGGCTTTTCCACCAGGAAGTGCATCATCGATGGAAGGACCTTTACCATCCTGATCCCAAGCTCCTTCTAACTGATTGGCAGCTGTAGCTCCACCCCATAAAAAGCCCTTGGGAAATTTTGTAACCGGCATTGCGTTAAAAACAACCATTAATGCTTACCCCTTTCTTTATCCAACTGAACTAATAAACTATATAATGAACCGTATAAATTAGCTTCATTTTTAAACTTTGCCTGTTTAATTTCTGGCCGAGTCAAAGTTCTTTTAACTAATGGCAGCTCTGCTAATATTTTATCATAAGCTTGATTGATTGTTTTAACTAAAATCGGCTGGGCACTAATTCCCCCACCAATTGCATAAGTTGTTAAATCAACCACACTTTGAACATTTAATATCAAGTAAGCGACCTTGCGACAATACTTTTCAAAAACTCTTTTGGCCAACGGGACTCCTTGATTGATTAGTTCAAATGCTGCTACACCATCTTTTTTATCCGGCAAGTTCAGCTTAGTTGCGATTTCTTCAATCATGGCAACTGCTGAAACATCCATTCCCACCATTTGCTGGTATTCAGTTTGCTGATAATTATTAACCATAAAGCTCAGTTCGCCTGCTTGAAAATGACTTCCCGACCAAAGCTGATTATTTAAAATGATTCCACCACCAACGCCAGTTCCTAAAATAATGGCAGCAGAATTAACTTTGCCTTGTAAGGCACCAAGCCATAATTCAGCTAACGCTCCAGCTTTCCCATCATTTTCAACTCCAACGGGTAATGGACCAAAATTGGCAGCAATTTCTTGTTTAAAATTCAAGCCATCTAAATATGGCAAAGAGCCACCAAAATAAACAATTCCTTGCTGAGTATCAACCTTCCCTGGCGTACTAATAGCAATGCCAGCAACTTGTGAGTAGTATTGGGCAATAATTTGATTGAAGGCCCCTAAAAAATCAACTTGATTATTGGGTGTTGCACGTTTATTTTTCATGATCAGTTTACCTGAGCGATCTAATAAACCATATTTTAAGTTCGTTCCGCCAATATCAATACTTAAATAACGATGCATGATTTCCACCTCCAATTTCAAATTTTTTATTGATTAAGCCAATTCAATAAGCAAGTTAACTATTAATTACGTTTATTATAATTATTTTAAGCGCTTTTAATTGTATAATATTCTTAAATAAGGTATTATATTGCGCCAAAGAAAGGGCCTTCGAAAATGAGCAAGTTAACCAACTTATTAAAAGAATTTCATATTGCCTCGAAAATATCAATTTTTGTTTATGATGAAAATAAAAAATTAACTGACAAATTCAAACCAACTGTTTCACCCAATTTTCCTGAAAAATTTTTGAATAAAATTGCCACTACTCTTCCTGCTAAAAGCTGTCGAGCTTTTAATACCAGTAAAAATGAATGTTTTAGTGTTCTTTATCTGGCATCAAAGAAATATCACTACATAATTTTTTGGTGCAACCTTCAAACGATTGAAGCTTTGGGCTACTTTCGTGATAGCTTTCCAAGCATTAGTTTAGAGAGATTGATTGCTTATACGCGAATTTTCTATTTTAGCCTGTTCAACCAGTTGCCTGAAATTAACGAACCCACTTTTATTAATGATTCTGAACTATTAATAAATGATAGCTTTGATCAAAAAGAAGTCTACCACAATAGTTATTACCGCGAGTTGTTAATGCTGAAAGCCCTAGAAAAAGGCAATCTAGCAGAGTTTAAACCACGCCTAAGAAGTTTTATTGAAAGCGGGACCTTCGGCAAAATGGCTGCTGGAAATGAATTGCGCAATAGCAAAGACTTATTAATTGCCACAACAACACTGTTTACTCGTGCAGCAATCAAAGGTGGGATGCATCCTGAATCAGCTTATCAGTTAAGTGATAAATGTGTTCAAAAAATTGAGCGTTTACCCCAAATCAATAGCATTACTGACTTAATCCAAGAAATTGGTGAAATATTTCTCAGTCAGGTCCGAGCAGCCCCAAATTTTTCGAATGCTACTTTGGTTTTCCTAATTCAAGATTACATTTACAAACATTTGAATCGACCGATGAATCTCAATCAACTGTCAAAGCAGCTAAATTATTCCAAAAACTACCTTTGTCGTATTTTTAAACAGACCACTAACCAAACGATTGTTGACTATGCAAATGAACAAAAAATCCGTGAAGTTCAAAGCCAACTAGTTTTTTCTAATAAATCAATCACCGAAATTGCCTCAATGTTAGGCTTCTATGATCAAAGCTATTTGACTAAACTTTTTAAAAAGCACCTTGGAATTACACCAATCAAGTTTCGACAAAAGTACCATATGTGATTGCACCACATGTTCCAATCTATCTAAAATATAAAAAATATTTTTATTTGAAAGCTCATTTAACTAAGCTTTGCTGATGAACTTTTAAATAATGCCCCAGTGCGTAAATAAAAATTAAAGCAAAAGCGGCGGCGCTTAAAATCATAATTCCACGTGGTGTTGATTTTCCAAATAAACTTGATAAAAAATTAATTATCGTTGGTGAAACAAAGCAACCAATATTGACTAAAACTAAAACCATCGTCGTTCCTAAATTAATCGAATTAGCTGGTGCAGCCCAGTCCAACCAGTTATACATATATGGTACGCCGATGCCAAAACCAAATCCCAAAACGATTATTGAAACAAATAAAAATACTAGATTACTTGATAATGCCAGCAAAATAAAACCACCAGCGACCATTGCAAATCCTAAAGGAAAAACTTTGTCGTGAAGATGTTTAAACAAGAATCCAAAACTTGCTCCGATTGGAATTCCTACCAAGGTTGAAAAGCCAGCGATTAAAGCAGCTGTACTACTGGTGCCAAGGCCTTCATCTACAATTAAGCTCGGTAATGAATAGGAAACTGGCATATAGAACAAGAAAATCAAAAACATCAATACTGAAATTAAAATAACTTCGCGATTAACTGTCTGTTTGGCTTGGCTTTTTTTGAAATTTGCAGCTAGTTTTTTCTTTGGCAAAGGAACAAATAAAACAAATAAAAGCAAAGAAGGAATTACTAAAAAGTAAATTGCAAAAGCTGCATGCCAACTAATCGTAACTAAATAGCTTAATAAAAATGAAGCAAGTGCTGCACCAACACTGCCCATCACATTTTGGTAACCGATCATTGAAGCTAATTCTTCTTCATTACTTTTGTAAAACTGGGGAATTAAGCTGACGGCCATTGAATTAAACAAACCAATCCCTAAACCAATTAAAAAACGTGAAATTAGAATTGGCAAATAAGCATTAACATACATCGGAAAAGTCCCTGTTATTAAAGTTATTATTAAACCAGTAATAATTATCGGCTTTTGCCCAAATTGACGCACTAAAAATGGACTTAACAACAAACCAATTACAATTCCAAAATTAGGAACAGTTGCTAAGGTCTCGACTCCTGCTTGGTTGACTCCCGGAAATGCATGGTACATGAGAGGTAAGGCTGAAGAAATTTGAGGTGCCATCATTAAAAATAGTGAAATTGAAAGCAACGATACTTTAAAGATAAATTTATCCTTAGTTTGTTTCATTTGATTTACCCCCTCAGTTTTTACTTTTGAAGATATTTTTTAAAAAACGCAACTTCATCATCATTGGCTTGAGCGGCAATTGGATCTTTTTGGTTAATTAAAAAGACATGTGGTCGTGGATGTTCTTGATCACCATACTCCTTAAAAACATGCTCAATCCCTTTTTCAGTTAAAAAGTCTGCAAATTTTACTGATGCATCATGGATAAAGTCTTGATTAGCAGTTGAAATAAATGTTGGCAAAAAATTGTCATTAATGTACTCTTCGGTAGCTAGCAAATCTCTTTGTTTTAATAAAACTTCATCAGTAAAATAGCCTTTAACCGGACCGCTGATCATGCCTGGATCAAGTAAGAAAACTGCTGCACTATTCAACGCAACTGCTCGAAAATGCAAATTTGTTAATTGATAACCAAACTTCTGCCGGTAACTTGGATTTTTTAGCATTGCAACGTATTGTTCTGCCATTTGTCCACCGGCACTATCACCAACTAAAAAAACATTTTCTGGATCCAAATTGTATTCAGCCGCATGTTGCGCAACCCAGTGAATATAACGGTCAACATCATCTAATTCGGCTGGAAAAGTCACTTCTGGCGCCAATCGATAATTGGGATTAATGAACGCAAATCCCCTTTTAGCTAGACCCAAGCCATAGAATTGGTAAGTTTCCTTGGTACCATAGCACCATCCGCCTCCATGAATACTAATAAT
Source organism: Liquorilactobacillus vini DSM 20605 (assembly GCF_000255495.1). GTDB lineage: Bacteria > Bacillota > Bacilli > Lactobacillales > Lactobacillaceae > Liquorilactobacillus > Liquorilactobacillus vini. The sequence goes on along the minus strand of NZ_AHYZ01000125.1, from coordinate 11,773 downwards.
TGTCGGAATTTTTCCGGTGACATTTTGTGGTCGATATATGTCCAGCAAATGCCATTTAGGATCTGGGCCATAAGCTAAATTGTTTATTCGAGTGACTCCTGGAACTTCTAATGGCAAGCCAGCATCCCTTTGATCATCGCCTTTTTTCCATTCAGAACGAATTTTTAAAATTTCATTCATAACCCTTTTTTCAACCATTAATAATTCCTCCTTTTTGAATTCGCTTACATTATAACCAAAATAAAAATTGGCTTATATAATGATTTAAGCCAATTTATTGTAAAATATTAATCTCTTTTTTGTACACGATAAAATTCCGATGCTGACTTTCCATAAAGCTTGGTAAAAGCCTGATTCATTGCTCTGATTGTCGAAAAACCATTTTTTTGAGCAATTTGCGTTAAGTTTCCTGTGTGGCCTAATAAGTCATAATAAGCTTTTTGTGCTCGAAAATTATTAATATATTGTCCAACCGTTAGCTCTAAATGCTGTTTAAAAAATTTAGCCAAATATTGTTTGGAAACATTAACTTGCGCAGCAATTTCAGCTAAACTAATTTTATTTTGATAATTTTCACTAACAAACTCAGTAATTTCTTGAATTCTAGTAATTTCAAATTCCTTGGTGCCGGAAAAAAGCTTGTTCTCCGCCTGAGGTTGCGTAAAGTACTCCACTAGAATCTGTAAAACTTGGTCTGATAAAGCTTCTAACCTTAAGTTTTTAAACTTATCAGTTACTTGCAAATTTTGATAAATTTTAAATAAGATAGCCTGAAGCTCAACATACATTTCTTTTTTTAAGCGATCAAATTTGCTTGGTTGATTAATATTGATAAGTTCTTTGTTAATCTCTGGATACAAGCGATTAACATACGAATAAGGAAAAATAATTGAAATAGCCTGATTATTTAACTTTAACTTTGAAAAAACGCTATGAATGACTTGTGAATTGACAACTAAAATCGTACCAACCTTAGTCCGAAAATGTTGTTCATTGATAATAAAATCGTCAATTGATCCAGAAACAGTAAAAGAAAGCTCAATTCCTTGATGCCAATGAGGGGCAATATAAGTGTTAGTTTCTTTTTCGTTATGCAAATAAAACCAAGCTGATAATGGTTTAGTTGGTATCACAATTTCATGCAGCAACTTTCTATTATCCATTTCTTCACCCCAGAGATTGATTTCTCCATTTCAGTTTTAGTATTTCATACTTTTTGTGCTTATCTGTCCCTTAGTTAACATTTGATTAGTGTTTTCGTGAACCATTTTAACACCCGCCCAACAGCCTTTTATGATCATTTTAAACCTTTGCCAACGATGTGGACAAAAAACTAAGTTGTACCAAGCTTGATCAAGTAAATTTTTACGCCACTGTTTTTTTTCAGCCGTGATCATTTGTTTAGTTTTCATTAGATATAAACAGTTTCGGAAAACATAATATAAGCGAAAGGCAGCAATTATATTTTGACCACGGCGAATCTCAGCTTTTTCCCAACCTAACTGATGTTTAAGAAAGACATTTTGATCAACAAAAACATGATAGCCATGTTGCCGTGCCCGCCAGCACCATTCATAATCAACAAAATCAATAAACAATTCTTCAGAAAACAATCCCAATTTAATAAACATTTGTTTAGCAATTACACTGCCTGAGCTGATTATTTCCGGAACCAGTTGGTACTGACGCCGAAAAACATTCTGTTTACCTAAAAATGGAACTTTAATTGCTGGTCCAAGAAGCGCCGCCTTTTTTGAAATCATTAAGTTATGAAGATCTTGACATAATTTTAAAATTTCACTTTCAGTTAAAAAACTATCCTGATCTAGAAAACAAAAATATTTAATTTGTTTTAAATTTTTAAAGATATATCTTAAAGCCTCATTTTGTGCTTTAGCAATACCAAGATTTTGCGAATGTGTTAATAATTTAGCAGTTCGCGTCGAGCTAAGTAATTGTTTGATTTGATTAACGTTATGAGACCCATTATCAGAAATAACTAATGAAAAACAACGTTGTAATTGAGGAAGTGTTTTTTTCGAGGATGTTTAATTTAGGATTAAAAGTGACCATTACAACTGCAACTTCATCATGATTTATTTTTTGCATCGCAAAACTCCTTTCAATTATTAATTTTGCTTATTTTTCCAGCCAATTTAAGTCTTACAAGGAAATGAATCACTTGATTTAATTTGTCTAAAAGTTTGTAATACTTACAGATAAAGATTATCACTTAAATTTAAGAAGTGCAAATTAGCTTTTTAACCTAACTTTTTTCAACTAACTAAATCTCAAAAAAATGAGCTGAGGAAAACACCCAGCTCATTTTAAATTTATTAAATTGCTTATTCAGACTAACTTCAATTTAACAGTGCGCTTGCTTAACTTTTTCGACTCTTTTGAAGAATTGTTGGAACAATTTTTCCTCTAACGGATCATTTTGCCAAAGGTTTTCGGGATGCCATTGAACTAATTGAACTAAACCAGCTTGATCTTCTAATCCTTCAATCACTCCATCTGATGATTGCGCTGAGATCTTCAATCCCGGTGCTGGTTCTTTAACAGCTTGATGATGACGAGAATTTACATAAGCTGAATGACCAAAAATCTGAAAAAGCTGACTTCCTTGGCTAATTTTAACAGTGTGAACTGGTAGATTACCAAGCGTTTTTTGATGATGCTGTAATAAATTAGGACTAGGGAACTGAGTTGTTAAGTCCTGATAAACACTGCCACCTAAGGCTAAATTAACAATTTGAATTCCCCGACAAATTCCAAGCAAAGGCTTATGTGCTAGCTGAATTTGTTTGATCAATTCAAGTTCAAATTCATCACGTGGCTGATAAGTTGCACCATTTTGCAATATTGGCTCAGCTTGATAAAGAAATGGTGCAACATCTGGTCCACCAGGAATAATTATACCATCAACAGTTTCCAATAATTCTTTGGCCATTTTAGGTGATGCAATTGGAAAAATAATCGGAATTACCTTGTTTTTGATTAAAACATCTAATAATGGTTTTGGAGCAAAATTGGCTAGTTTTAAATTTATAGAATTTGTCAAAGTCAAATTAATATCAGCTGTTATTCCGATTCTCATTTTTGCTTTACCTTGCTTTCATTATAATTCAACTAATTGAATGTACTTTATCATAAACGGGGAAAATTTCCTAGTCAATAATTTTTCTTAGTTAAACAGTAATCTCATAATTAAAATCTTATTTCTTAAGCCAAAAAATAGCAGATTTTTTAAAGCCTGTCCATCTAATTGCTGCTAGTCCTAATATTATACAACATTTTCACTAAATTTCTTGACGATTCCACAAAACACTTTTCAGCTTAATTTATAATAACCAAGCTTACTTGATAATTAATTTTCAGCAGAATTCCTTAAATTTTGTATACATTTACAGCTCTGAAATAATCGAAATTACATTTTTGTAAGTTTTATAATTAAATTACATTTATTGAAGAATGTTGAGGAAATTTAATTATGGACACTGATCAAAAAATACTACTAGCTGTTCAAGCTTTAATTCAAAAATATGGAGTTAGAAAATTTACCGTTGATCAATTAGCTTCTTCTTTGCATATTAGCAAAAAAACCATCTATAACCATTTCAATAGTAAAGATCAAATAATCGGTATTTATATCAAGCAAATAACTAATAGCAATTATAATAAAGTTAAAAGTTTAGTAACTAGTGATTTGCCATTCTTAGAAAAAATTCGAGCTATCATTCGTGAAGAACACAGTTACAAATTGCCAGTTAGTGCCCTGGAAGATATTAAAAATTACTATCCTGACCTATAGGACGAAATCTAGAAGGTCAAAAACTTTAACATCAAATGTGTTAATCAACTGTTATCCGAGGCTCAACAAAGTGGTTTTCTAAAACGGGAAAGCGATATCGATATTCTGTCCTCTTTAATTGAAAAAATTGGTGAATTAGTCATTGATCCTGATTTTTTAATCATGCATCAAATTACTTCCTCTAAATTGTTGGACAAAATTATTAATATGACCCTTTATGGGCTGATTTCTGACTCATATCGTGAAAAAAGATGATACTGATTGATTTTAAATAGATTTACTCAGAAATCAGCAATTTTATAATTAGCTTTTAAAACACCTAGTTTTGTTTACTTTGAGCAACTTGTTGATAAGCTGCTGCTAAATGTTTTTGATCTACAAAAATTTTGACAAACAGGATACTTAAGCCATTTGCGATTGCAAATAAGAAAAAGATCCAAGCCGTTCCCAAAATGGCGATCAACTGCGGATAAACCAAACTAATCACAAAATTAGTGATCCAAGTGGTGGCCGTTGCCAGCGACATTAATTTACCTTTGATTCTTTGTGGGAAAATTTCCGATAATAATAGCCAGGTAATTGGGCTGACAATTCCTTGATGATTAGCCAAAAAAAGTGCTAAAGTCAGTAAAACTAAAATGTTGGTCATCTCTGTTGAGAAAAAGCTTGTCTTCAAGATCAACCCTAAAATCAGCAAAAACACTGCATTTCCGAGCAAGCCCCAAACAAACATTAAATGATGATTGCTTCGTTCCGTCAATCGTGTCCCATAAATACTGGCAATTACTGAAACGGCCCCAATAAAAATATTGGCATATAATGAAGCATCCACCCCTAAACCAACTTTTTGCAACAGAATCGTCCCATAATACATGACCGTATTGATTCCAGAAATTTGCTGAATAAATCCGATCAAAACTCCTGAAAATAAAAGATAGCGCATAAAACGATTATGAAAAATGTCACGCCAACTGATGACTTTTTGTGACTGAGATACTTCTTGTTTGGAATGATCAACGAATTTTTGTTCATCCCGAAAGCCCAGTTGATTGACCACCCGTCGTGCCTGGTAGGTTTTTTGTTTAAAGATCAACCATTTAGGGCTGCTGATCAATTTAAATGAACCAATCCACAAAGCAACTGATGGAACCGCGGCTGAAAGAACCATTATTCGCCAAATGTCATGCCAGTTACCCCAAATACTGCCTAAAATTGCATTGACGGTGAAAGCTGCCAATTGACCAAGTACAATAAAAATCGCGTTTTGATTAACATTGTGACTTCTGACTAAGCGTGGCGAAATTTCAGCTAAATACATTGGTGATAAGCTTGATGCGCCTCCAACTGCAACACCTAAAATGAACCTGAATAAACTCACTAGCCAATAATTAAAAGAAAATGCACATAAAAATGTTGCCACGGTAAAAATAATTGCAATCAGTCGTAAAGTTTGTTTTCGCCCTAAATGATCAGCCACTCGACCTGATCCCAAAGCACCCAAGCAAGCACCAATAACCAACGAACTGGAAACGATTCCTTGAGTTGTTGGTGACAAGTTAAGCTGATCTGGCTTACTCATGAAGACTAAGGCTCCATTGATCACTCCAGTATCATAACCAAATAAAAAGCCGCCCAAGGAGATCGTATAGACGCAATACTTTAAAAAACTATTTTGCAATCTTTGACTTTTTTTCATTCAATTACCTTCTTTAACTAATCGGGTTAAAAAAAGGCTGATGTTTAATACTTGATTGAGTATTAAACATCAGAACTTTTGTCAAATTAAAATTCATAGCTAATATACGAAAAATATATTTTCTCCCCTGACTGATTCCAAATCATTTAAACATAAGGGGTAATTATAGCTACATTAACTAGAAACTTGGACTTTATAATTAATTATAGAGTATTAGTTAAAACAAATCTATTAATCCAGACTATAAATTAATTAATTTAACTATAAATTAATTATGGAATTTTGCTAAAAACAATGACAAAATAAGGTTTGAAGCTACTGGCTTGAAAAAATAACTAAAATACGTTTAAACTTGGAAAGTCAAAGTTAACATCAGTCAACTTGCCTACTTAACATTGTCAAATTTAGAGGTGCTGTGATATGAAAAGACCGACACTAAACGATGTTGCCAAACTTGCTGGGGTCACCCCAACAACAGTTTCACGAGTAATCAACAATCGTGGTGCTCTAAGTGATAAAACTAAACAAAAAGTCAAAAACGCGATGGAAGAACTCAATTACCAACCTAACGCCCTTGCTAGGACTTTATTAAAGGGTAAAAGTAATATTATTGGTTTAATTTTTCCAACAACTGAAAATATTTTTTACGGGCAAATCGTTGCCGAACTTGAAGATCGTTTTTCTAAAAGAGGTTATAAAACTTTTCTTTGCAATAGTAAAAATAATTCTGCCAAGGAAAAAGATTTTGTGCAGATGCTGTTAGCCAATCAAGTTGATGGCTTAATTGTTGGTTCACATAATACTGACATTCAAACTTATCAGCGAGCTTACCTACCAATTATTTCAATTGATCGAATTCTTGCTGATCAGATCACTGTTGTCAGCAGTGATAACTTTACCGGCGGATTGTTAGCCACCCAATATTTATTTGACCAAGGTGCCAGAAAAATTGCCCATGTCAATAGTACGCAATCAAAATCAGCCCCTTACAGTATTGAAAGAAAACAGGGCTATTTTAAATTTATGCAACAAAAGAACTTGTCAACTAGGGTTTTTGAGATTGATTATGAGTTGCCTTTTGCCAAGAAAAAGAAAATTGTTTCAGAAATTATCAAAAAAAATCGAGCTATCGATGGTTATTTTGTTGCTGATGATTTAACTGCCATTCTTTTTCAAAAAATGGCTGATGAACAGCAGTTAAACTTTAAAGTGATCGGTTATGACGGAACCGACTTTATTCGTGATTATCTGCCAGATTTGGCAACTATTCAACAACCAATTGCGAAAATTGCTGCAACCGCCGTTACTGAACTGCTAAAACAAGTCCAAGGTGATTTTGAGGATCCTGGCAAACGCATTAAATTGCCGGTTAAACTCTTGCCACCGAGAACAAAGTCTACCACCATTGACTAAAGTCCGGAATTTCCGACTAATCTTCATTAAAATCTTAAAAAATCTCCACTTGATGAAGTACCTGCAATTTATAAAACTAATGATTGTTGTGGGGCAGCTCAATCACCAAGTGGAGATTTTTGCTTGTTTTTAGATTTTATTCGACAACTTGCGCCAAGCGATAGACTTGCAACTGATCAATTTTCGCTTGATCTTGACCAATTAATGCTAAGTTTAGATCACTGGTTGGGAAAATTCGGCTAGTAAAGGTCCTTTGCCCGTGATTAATAAAAATCTCAACTGAGGACTTGTCGACAAAAATCTGCAAATTAAGTTCTGTCAAGTCAGTAACAGCAGCTTTTCTCACCCCATCTTTTTGGTAACGGTTTAAAATTAGCTTGCCTTCTGAGCGATCATAGATAAATGACAAAACCGGTTTTTGTTTTTGATCAGTCAATTTAAAACCGATCTTCGATGCTGCTGGTTGCTGTAGCAGCGCAATTTTTAACAAAATTTCAGCCGAGTTCCCAGCCAGTGTCAGCAATCCTTGCTGATTTTCTAACTGGAAATTATCTTTGTTCAACAGAACCGCTTGCCGTAACCCTTTCAATTCTTTAATTGGCTGCATAGTAACCTGGCCATTTGCAACTCTCAGTTCACGTGGCAAGGTAAACGCCCCTGCCCAATTATCTAATTTTTCTGGCATTGGTGTTTGCCACATATTCATCCAACCAATCGCAATTCGGCGACCATCAGCTGCCTGAAAAGTCTGGACTGCATAAAAATCATGCCCATTATCCAGCTCATTAAAGGTTCCATGATTGAATTTGTTGTTTTGATAATCATATTTGCCAACTAAAGCACCAGTTTGAAAAACATTTTGGTATTTATCACCTTGTGCTTTGATTCCAACTGGTGAAAAAGTCTGCACCGCATAACCATCTAAAGCGAAGAAATCTGGACATTCCCACATACTACCAAGTTCACCGGTTGAAGTGGCTAAGACGCCAAAATATTTCCAGTGTTTCAAATCCGGAGACCGGTAAATTAAAGTTCGACCAACATTGTTAGCAGAACTACCGACAATTAAATTCCATGTACCATTTTGAAACCACACTTTCGGATCCCGGAAATTGCGATCGTTATCTTGAGGTGGCAATGGAATAATCGGATTATCAGCAAACTTAGTAAAATTGATACCATCTTGACTGATTGCTAAATTTTGCATTTGACGAAAATCTGGGGAAAATGGATCATTATTTTGCGGATCATCAAAAACATGACCGGTATAAATTAGTGCTAATTGATCATGATAGTCGACCGCACTGCCTGAATAACAACCGCCTTGATCAAACTTTTCCCCTGGAGCAAGCGCTACTGGCTGATTTTGCCAGTGAACCATATCAGGACTAGTTGCGTGCCCCCAATGCATTGGACCCCAATCTTTGCTGTAAGGATGAAATTGATAAAATGCATGATACTGTCCCCTAAAATAAATCAAACCATTAGGATCATTCATCCAGCCTAGTGGTGCCATTAAATGATAGTTCAAGCGAAAACGTGGATTAAAATTCTTTTGATGATTTTTAACATAATTCCGTGCTTTTTCTAAGTTGGTTTCCATAATTTTTCACCTCTATTTTAAATTACAAAGCTTTAGAAATTCCGATGCAAATTACTCCAGCAAACACGAACAACAAGCCAATTAAAACCGCTTTCTTTTCTTTTGGAGTTTTACTTTCTTTTAAGAGGAAAATCCCACCAATTGTTGAAATCACTAAACCAAGTTGTGAGAGGGGAAAGCCGATTACCACGCCAAAATTATTATTCGAGTAAAGCATGATCAAATTGCCTAATGCCCATAAAATTCCAGGTAGTGTTAATTGAAGGGTCTTGGCCGACACTAATTTAGGCTGTTGATAAGTAATCGCCAACGCACCAACGACCATTCCCACTGACTGCGGCAAAACAGCATCAAAACTACTAATACTGAAGAATTTGATCAACATGACATTAGCAATGATAGCAACTGAGGAAATTAAAATAATAATTACCCCACTGCGTAAATTGCCATGTTCTGAAATATTTTCTGAATAAGAAGTAAAAGTAATCCCAATGATTAAGAGCAATAAAGCTAAAGTTCCGACTAATAGGGCACTTTTAGAACCCCATTCTTTAAAAAAGATCACCCCTAAAACACTGGTACCAATTAACTGCATTCCAGTTGTAATCGGAATCGTTCGCGAAACGCCAACCTTTTTAAACGCTTTCATTTGATAGAGACAACCAAGTGACCAAACACACCCTGAAATAAAACTGACCAAAACATTCACTAACGTATAATTATGCGGTGTGAAAGGAAAAGTAATCAGGGCAAAAATTAAGGCTCCTAATGTCACTCCCAGGGTCTGTTGACCAGTATTCCCGCCCAACTTCGGGATTACCAATGAATACGAACCCCAAAGAATTGAAGGTACTAAAGCAAGCAGCATATCCATTTGAATCAGCTCCTTTTAAAATTATCAAAGCTTTGACATCGAACAAACGTTTATGCTTTTATTGTAATCGCTTTACACAAATTGTCAATGCTTTGACATTTAATTTTTGTAATTAAAAAAGGCCTGAAAAAATCTTTTTTTCAGCCTCTTAGCTAATTTATTTCAGTCACTAACTCTCTGCTGGATTCGAAGCTACCAAGCTTAAATTCCCAGTTAAGGTCCATTCCTTGATATCATGCGGCAAGATGAAATTAGTACCCTTTTTTATATCATAGACCTTACCATCAACCTCAAGACTACCGCTACCTGCAATCACCGAAGCCAAAACATATGACCGCTGACCACGCGTTAAGCTCAACTCGCCAGCAACGTCCCATTTGTAAACAGAAAAATAGGGCGAAATTGGCGGCTCGACTAAAGTAGTGATCGTTGACTCGCCGACTTTTTGCGTTTTAATCTTCAACACCGGTTCCTTGAAAGGCACAGCTGTCACATCAATTGACTGCTGTAAATGCAATTCGCGTTTTTGACCGGTCTTTTGATCAACGCGATCATAATCATATAAGCGATAAGTCGTATCAGAACTTTGCTGAGTTTCGATAACTTCAATTCCCTGATTCAAGGCATGGATTGTCCCACTCGGAACAAAGACAAAGTCACCCGTTTTGACGTATTTTTTGCGCAGCAAATGTTCCCAATCACCACTTTCAATCATTTGCCGCAACTCAGCTCGTGTTTTAGCATGATGACCATAAATCAAATAAGCACCCGGTTCAGCATGCAAAACATACCAGCATTCAGTTTTGCCCAATTCACCTTCATGCTCAGCTGCATATGCATTATCTGGATGAACTTGAACTGACAAGCTAGCTTCAGCATCAAGAAACTTGATCAATAATGGAAAAACTTTTGATCCTGGATTACCAAACAGTTCTGGCTGAGATGCGTAAACATCTGGCAGCAACTGGCCCTTAAAGCGACCATTAGTGATTTGATTTGGTCCGTGCGGATGGCCAGAAATCGCCCAGCATTCACCAATTTTTCCAGCTGGCAACTGGTAGCCAAAATCTTTTGCTAATAAACGACCGCCCCAAAGCTTTTCATGAAAAACAGGTTTTAAAAATAATGGTTCTGGCATGCCTATCTTCCCTTCATTTAATTGGATTAATTGTCAATACACTGTACAGTTCATTTTTAGTTTTCGCATTACGCAAATCTTGTAAAATTTTTTTTGAATTTACAAGATAGTAAAGACTGTTGATTGCATTTTTATTTTGCAAACTATTTTCAAATTTTAGAGCTAACAAAAATATAATATCAACCTTACCTTTACCCCAAATTATTGGCTTACTTAATGTTATCACTTCAATCTTAGGAACTTTCACTAACTCACTACTGCCATGCGGAATAGCAACTCCATTGCCGATTTCAGTTGACATCACCTTTTCACGCTGTTTAACCGAATCAATAAAGTTTTGATTAATCATATCTAGCTCTAACAGGCTATTGGTCAGAAACTCAATAACTTGTTCCTTGTTCTGAAAATTCTGTTGAGGAAAAACACAACATTTATCAATCAAGTTAATCATTAAATTTGGTGTTTGTTCTTTAGCGTGTTGAATTACGAAGGTATTTAGGCGATTAATATCTTTTTCATCCAAAAAACCCGAGACTTGAATTACTGGTACTGTACACTTAAATTGAATTGTAGATACAATAAAATCTATTCCAGCAAGATTATATCTTTCAATATCTTTATAAGGAACAATTTTTTTCACTTTAACTAATGGCAAAGTTGAATTTATCTTATTTTGAATTAGTCTTGAAAAGCCGACACCTTCTGGACAAACAATAATAATCTTTTTCATTTTAATATTTTTTTCTAAAGATGCCTGAAAATGAATTACTAAAAAACCAACTTCAGTTTCTGGTAAACTTCCCAAATCTAAATCTTGGTTAACGTACAATTCAGAAATTCCTAAAACTACTATGCCAAATAAAGCTGAATAATTTTGTTTGATCTGATTTAAAAGTGGGTTTTCAATTTTATGATGGTTTCTTAAACGTTCAAACATAGCTAAACAGTGAGACCTTAAATTAAGATATAATTCTTGGTCAGATGTTAAATCTACCTTTAATAAATCGGAAATCTGTTTAATCAAATCTTTAGCAAACCTCTTTGCTCCATTATCAAATTGTTGCAGATAGTCCATTAATAGTGCTGGTTTAACAGAATCTTGAATACCTGACATGACTAAATGCTGATTTAAATATTGGATATCACTAAATTTAAAAACGTCTGGAAAAAATTGATTCAGACTTGTACTTAATAATGCCATGTTGCCTTCAAGCTGTCCGCCTTGAGTTTGTAAA
>NZ_AHYZ01000126.1 GCF_000255495.1 Liquorilactobacillus vini DSM 20605 | reverse complement strand
TGATTTAGCGAAGCAGACGTTGTTAAACAATAAAAGTTTATTGATTGAAAAACCATTGACGCGGCATTTTGTTGGTGCTAATGAACTTTTGCGGTTAGCAAAACAGCGAAATTTATTAGTCTTTGAGAACTTTTCACCGTTGTTTTCGCCGCTCATACAACAAATCAAAGCTTTGATAGCGCAAAAAGCGATTGGTGATTTAAAGTTTTTTGATGTGAAGGTGGGAATCAAAAATCCACCAGCTTGGTTTACCGATTTATCAGCTGGCGGTGGTGCATTATTTCATAGTGGATCAATGATTATTGCATTGATTCAGTCGCTATGTGGTCATCAAGTTACGCAATGGCAAGGGTTAGAAAATAGTCAGATTGGTCAAGCTGATTCAAGTTGTAATTTAGTGCTTAAGGCTGAAAATATTTTGTGTAATGTTTTGATTGCTGCTGAACCAAGGCTTGAGAATGAAATTCTTTTGTATGGCACGGAAGGCCAAATCAAGGTCTTGAATTTTACTCAACCAACTGGAAAGGCTGTTTTATTGTCGTCAGGGCGGTCAAAAGATCTGGTAACCAATCAGGCAGTGGATAATTTAGTTTATCTACTTGACTGGTTTGATCAGCGTGTAATCGCCAATGATCAAACTTGTTTAGCAACTGCTGCGAAGTTGATTTTAAACTCGCGAAAAGTAATTGAATCACTTTATCAGCAGTGGTATGGTGATCCTTTGAACTAACTCTAATGAAAGCTGACTGGTCAAAAGGCCAATTTGTTTTTTTTGGTTGACTTCTAAAATTTTTTTAAGCTTTCTTTTTTAGCAGAGAAAGATTGGATTTTATTTTTTAAATAACCTAGAATAAATTTAGCAAGCTCAAACTAAGGGGGCTAAATTTTGATTGCTAAGTCGATTGAAAGTTTGTTTGAACAGCGTCAGGATCATTTTTTGATTCCAGCCGAAATTGTCGCTAATGTGCAGGAAACTAATCATTTGGATCATGCATTTTTAGTTTTAACTAAAATCAAATATTCAAAAATTCCGGTTCTTGATAATGAGCAGCATTTTAAGGGACTACTGTCGTTATCAATGATAGCTGAGACAATGTTAGGGATGAATGGAATTGATCCATCAACCTTACCCAGACACCAAGTAAGAGAAATCATGCAGACTGATGTACCAACGATTGAATTACCATATGATATTGAAGAAATTCTGCATTTGTTAGTTGATCAACCATTTTTAGTAGTGGTCGACAAAGATCAAATATTTACTGGGATTGTTACTCGTCGTGAGATTATGAAGGGTTTTAATTATACTGCTCATGAGTTAGAGCATTATTTTACAGTAACCGAAAAACAAACAGAAAAAATTGAGCAAGAAAGCTAAGGAGAGTCTATATGTCGAAATTAGATGCGAATGAAATTATCAAAACAATTGCTAATGCAAAAAAGGCGACGCCCGTTAAGGTCTTTCTTAAAGGGGATTTAAATGAAGTTAAAGTTCCCAAAGAGCTTGATGCTTACTTTGGTAAAAAAGCTGGTGTATTATTTGGCGACTGGAAAGAAGTTGCTGCATTTTTAAAAAAGAATCAAGCTAAGATTAAAAAGTATCGAATTGAAAATGATGGCCGTAATACTGGGGTCCCGTTGCTCGATAAGAAAAAATTTAATGCCCGAATCGAGCCAGGGTCAATTATTCGTGATCAAGTCGAAATTGGTGATAATGCAGTGATTATGATGGGAGCTGTGATCAATATTGGTGCAGAAATTGGTGAAGGCTCGATGATCGATATGGGTGCTATTTTGGGTGGCCGTGCAATTGTTGGCAAGCATTGTCATATTGGAGCAGGAACGGTCTTAGCCGGAGTGGTTGAACCTCCGTCTGCTCAGCCAGTTGTGATTGAAGATAATGTTTTAATCGGTGCAAATGCAGTCGTCTTAGAAGGAGTGCGAGTTGGGACTGGGTCAGTAGTAGGTGCTGGCGCTGTTGTGACGAAAGATGTTGCTCCCGGAACGGTTGTTGCTGGGGTACCAGCACGTAAAATTAAGGATGTTGCCCAAGTTGCTGAAGGGAAAAAAGAATTGGTCGATGATTTGCGCAAAATCTAATTGGTAAATTGGAAGAATGGGAATGATAAGATGAGTTTATCAGCAGAAAATTTGATTGCAATTCGGCGGCAATTACACCGAATTCCAGAAATTGGAATGGAAGAGTTTGAAACTCAGGCTTTGTTGCTGAAAATTATTCGGGCAATGCCCCAAGCTTTTTTACAGATCAAAACCTGGAAAACGGCAATTTTAGTTCACGTTCAAGGTAGTCAGGCGCGTTATACCATTGGTTATCGCACGGATATTGATGGACTGCCAGTAACCGAAGAAACTGGGTTGCCATTTAGCTCACAGCATCCAGGCAAAATGCATGCTTGTGGTCATGATATTCATATGACGGTCGCATTAGGAATTTTAAGTTATTTTGCTGAACACCAACCGTTGGCGAATTTAGTGTTTATCTTTCAGCCAGCCGAGGAAAATGCCAGCGGCGGCAAACAGTTATATGAAGCAGGAGCCTTGGATGAGTGGATGCCTGATGAAATTTATGCATTTCATGATAATCCGCAATTGCCGGCTGGGGTGATTGGCTGTCGCCAAGGGACTTTATTTGCCGGGACTTGTGAAATTCATGCTAAATTTATTGGAAAAAGTGGTCATGCGGCCTTTCCGCAAAATGCCAAGGATATGGTCGTGGCAGGTGCAGCCTTTGTTACGCAAATCCAGACGATCGTTAGTCGCAATCTTGATCCAATTCAAGCTGGTGTGGTCACTTTAGGACATTTCAATGCTGGGACGGTTGGCAACGTGATCGCCGGAACTGCACAAATCGATGGGACAATTCGTGCTTTGACCCAGGAAATTAACTTAAAGATTCAGCAACGGGTACGAACGATTGCGGAATCGATTGCAGCTGGTTTCGAATGTCAATTGGAGTTGGATTTGCATCAAGGCGGGTATTACCCAGTCGAAAATGATCCACAAACGACCAAATCATTTATTAGCTACATGGAAAATACTCCTGGGGTCGCTTATCAAGAAACTCAGCCAGCAATGACTGGAGAAGATTTTGGCTTCCTATTATCAAAAATTCCTGGAACGATGTTTTGGCTAGGAGTTGAGAGCCCATATTCATTGCATTCTGAGCATTTAGCGCCTAAAGAAGGAGCAATCATCAAAGGTGTGACCGCGATGATTGGCTTCTTGAAACAACGTCAAATTGAAATTAAGAGTAAATAAATAAGGTCTTCTAATTGAAGAAGCAATAATGATAGATTAAAACATCTAGCGTTATAAGTAGCTTTAATAGCAATTAGAAGGCCTTATCTTATATCTTAATGAGATTTTTGTCTTAAGACGATGTGGTTAAATTTAATGGTGAATTAGCGATTTTGTAACCAGCTTGTGTAAGTTTTTCCAAATAGGCCGCTAGAAAATCACGCTGCACAGTATATTGTGCACCGTTTTTGGTGTAGATGATGACCCTTAATGCTAAGCTTCCATGGCCATTATCAATGGTTCCTAATAAGGTTGGTCCCTGCGTAATTTCAGGATAATTTGGTGCCATTTGCTGATTTACCTGTTTTATTAATGCACTCATCCCTTGGATATCTTCGTTTGGATCAAAATAGACATCGACTAAAGCACGCATATCATTGCGCGAAAGATTGCTGACAATAGTGATATTTCGATTAGGAATAAAATGCAAGGTCCCATCATAATCAATAATTTGTGTTGTCCGCAGACCGATGGCATGGATCGTTCCGGAGATCGATCCAATTTTCACTTCATCACCGACATCAAATTGTTGTTCCAGCAAAATAAAAAAACCAGTTACAACATCAGTGACAAAGCCCTGTGCACCTAAGCCTAAGGCAACGCTGACGATTCCAGCACCAGCAATCAAGGTGCCAACAGGGATTCCTAAAATTGATAAAATTGCGTAAAAGTAAAAGAATAAAATACTATAATGAAAAATGTTGAGGGATAAGGTATAGATTGTTTGTAATCGATTAGCTGAAAGATGGTCGCTTTTTTTAGGACGCTTAAAACTACGGCTAATAAGTTTTTTTCCAATCCAATTAATTATAAAAAACACGCTGGAAATCAGAATAATTGAAAGAAAGGTAGTCACGATTTTACTAATAACACTATCCCAGTCAATATTAGTAAAATAGTGCGTGATGATATTTGTTTGTTGACTCATCTGCTTTGAAACAGATGAAGATAATGATCCATTGTTTTCAGCTAAGTAGAAAAAATGCATTGCAGCAACACTCCTTTATTTCTCTATCTATCATAGCAAAATTTCAGACGAACTGCAGTATAACTAAGGAAGTAACTAGGTATTATTTTAATTGCAGTTTTGTTTCAGCAATGCTATTCTTAAGCAAAGTGAAAAAAATAGGAGGATATTTTGGATGACACTTACGTTTGGACAGTTGGCTGGCTTGATCGCCGCCTTAGCTTTTTTATTGCTGGTTGTTTTTTTGTGTATGCTGATCGTCAAATTAGGTAAGGTCATTAAAGAAACGCAGCAATCGGTTACTTCCTTGACCAAAGATGTTGATTCAATTTCACAGGAAGTTGAAAATCTACTTGCCAAGACCAATGTTTTACTTGATGACGTTAATCATAAAGTCAAGACGATCGATCCGTTTTTCAAGACAGTTGCTGATTTGAGCGAAAGTGTCTCTGACTTAAATGATGCCAGCAAAAACTTGGCTAAAAAAGTTACTAGTTCTTCAAAAAAAGTTGGCAAAACAGCCTTAGTTTGGAATGCACTTAGCCACTTATATAAAAAACATAATCAAAAGGGATAATTAGTTAATTTGAGGAGGAATATAAAATGAGTAAAAAGACATCACTTTTATTTGGTTTAGCTACGGGGCTCGTCGCCTATACACTTACCAAAAAAGTTTTAAAAGAGCATCGGCCAGAAATTAAAGCTAAATTACAAGAGCTTAAAGATAATGGGACTGAAGTTGGCTTGCGTTATTACGATTATGCTAAAGATTATCTGAATAATCAAGGCAATGTCCAAACATCATTTGCTGATTTAAAAGAAAAAGCACGTGATGTGGCAGATAATTTAAGAAATAATGATAAACTCCAGCAGGCGTTTACTTCTTTAAAAGATGCAACTGAGGAATTAAAGGAAGAGTTGGTGAGTCAGCATCTGGAGCAAGAAAAACTCGATGGCGAAAATGAAGATGAAATTGTAATTGATGGTCGTTCAGCTTTTGGAGAAGCTAAAGCGGCAGCGGATTTTGAAGAAGACCATCCAACTGAAACATTTTTCCCACACGGAGAGTAATAGCAACACAATTAAAGCTTACAGTGCCAAAAACCCCCTAAATTTTTAATTTAGGGGGTTTTCTATTAGAAAATTAAGAGCTTTTATGAGTAGTGATGAATCTTTATTTAACTGGTAAGATTTTTAAGTCTTTGGAAGTATGCGTGAATGGTTCAACGCCGTCCGCAGTAACATAAACACAATCTTCAATCCGGACACCAGCAATTCCTGGAATATAAATACCAGGCTCAATTGAAAAGCACATGCCAGGTTTAAGGACTAAGTCATTTCCCTCCATTATTGATGGAAATTCGTGTTCACTTTGCCCCATACCATGCCCCAAGCGATGAATAAAGTATTGACCATAACCGGCTTTTTCGATGATGTTGCGTGCAATCCGATCCAATTCAGCAGCTGTAATTCCCGGCTTAGCAGCAGCTTGTGCTGTTAGTTGGGCTTCAAGACAGATCTTATAAATATCTTGTGATTTTTGGTTGATCTGACCAAAAGCAACTGTGCGACTGGCATCAGAAATATAGCCATCATAAATTACTCCTAAATCAAATAAGACTAACTTGTTTGGTTGAATAAAATCTTTTTTTGGTGCGCCGTGTGGTTCTGCAGCGTTAGTTCCACTTTGAACGATCGTGTCAAAACTAGTATGCATGATGCCTTTTTGTTTTAGTGCATATTCGATTTCAGCGACAACATCTTGTTCGGTCCGTTTGGTTGTTAAAGCTTTAAAACCAACCTCGAAAGCAAAGTCAGCCCATTTCCCAGCAATTCGCAGTTTTTCAATTTCATCGGCGGTTTTGATTAAACGTTCTTTTTGAATCACTGGAGTCAAGTTACCATTAAATTTTGCGTTAGGGAACTTTTGCTGTAGCTGTTCAAAACGGCTAACATTGAGATTGCCCTTTTCAATTGCCCAGCGCTTTGGCTGAGAGATCCGTTGTAGGATTTTGTCTTTAATGATGGAATATGGATCTTCGTGATCTAAGTAGCCATAAACTGGAAAATTCCAGCCGGCTTCTTTAACCGCTTCAACTTCTAAAGCTGGGGCAAAAATAAATGGATCCTGATCAGGAAAAATAAACAGTGCTAAGGTTCGTTCAACTGGATCGCTGCTGAAACCAGTAAAGTATTGAATATTTTGGTAGTCGCTTATATAACCAATTTGATAATTATTTTTAGCTAACCAGGTTTGAATATTTTCAAGATGTGACATTTAATCGCTTCCTCAAAATTTAAATTACTTTGATTATAGCATATTTAGCGAAAGGGATTAAATTCACCCCAGTTGATGTTCTGAAAATAATGAAAACTTAATGAAAATAAGCTATTTCAGTTAATTAACCGCTTGCAATTGTCGAATTATTTTGCTAAATTAGATAGTGATAATGAAAATGAAATGAAAGCGAGAGGCATATAATGGAAAAACATACAATTACGATTTATGATGTAGCACGAGAAGCTGACGTTTCAATGGCAACCGTTTCACGAGTTGTTAATGGCAATCCAAATGTTAAACCAACTACTCGAAAAAAGGTCTTAGAAGTCATTGAGCGCTTGGACTATCGCCCTAATGCGGTTGCCAGAGGGTTAGCTAGCAAAAGGACTACTACAGTTGGGGTAATCATCCCCAATGTTACCAATATTTATTTTTCTTCATTAGCTCGAGGAATTGATGATGTTGCCACAATGTATAAATATAATATTATTTTGGAAAATTCTGATGGCAATTCACGGAAAGAGATTTCTGTTTTGAACACCTTATTAGCTAAACAGGTGGATGGTATTATTTACATGGGCAATAGTATCAGTTCAGAGTTGCGTTCACAGTTTGCCCATAGCAAGACCCCAATTGTTTTGGCAGGATCGATTGATGATCAAGAAGAGTTCGGCAGCGTGCACATTGATTATGCAGCGGCAATCGAAGAAGCAGTGGCTGACTTATTAAATCACGGCAATCAAAGAATAGCTTTTATTTCCGGGCCTTTGAAAGAACCAATTAATGGTAAATATCGCTTAGCTGGTTATAAAAAAATTTTAGCAAAAAATGGAATTGAATTCGATCCGGAACTGATTTTTGAGACTGATTATAGCTATCACGCCGGTGAAATGTTATGGCCAGCAATTGTTTCCGCTAAAGCAACTGCTGCTGTGGTGGGTGATGATGAACTGGCAGCGGGCGTTTTGAATGGTGCACAAGATGCTGGTGTTAAGGTTCCCCAGGATTTTGAAATTGTAACTAGCAATAATTCAAAGATCACTGAAATTGTTCGTCCCAAACTTTCATCGATTACTCAGCCACTATATGATATTGGAGCTGTTTCAATGCGCTATTTAACGAAATTAATGAATAAAGAAGAAATAGCTGAAAAAACGGTCGAGTTGCCATATGGTTTTATTAAGCGCTCATCGACTAAATAATAAAGTGGGGATTTTTTGAAAAGTAAAAACGACACACGATTATATTTACTGCTGGCGCTTCTAGTTATGGGAATTTTATTCATTAGTTCTTCAATGACATATCAGCAACAAACTTCAGTTCCTTTTCTTGAAAAATATTTGTCTTTTAAACCATTTGAACGTCAATTATCACAAATTTCTTTTACGTATGCGGGACAGACTATCAGTATTGCAACTAGCGGTTATTATAAATTTGTTGAATTCTTTATGCGTAAAGCGGCTCATTTTTTTATTTACTTAGCACTGGGTGTCTTTTTTTGCATTAGCCTTAAGAACTAGACTTAAGAGTAGTTTATTAACAGTTTTTGTGTGTACTTTAATGTCGCTGGGATATGCGGCTTTAGATGAATTTCACGAAATGCTGACTGGTGATCGGACTCCTTTGTTTCAAGATGTAATTTTGGATGGATTTGGAGCGTTAACGGGAATTTTATTGGTGATGTTGATCAAACGTAAAAGAAAGTAGTAAGTAAATTTGCTTTAAATTAATTGTTTTGTTAAAATTTATATGACTGTAACGTCAATTTGCTATTACTAATTGGAAAGAGGTATTAGAAATGTCAGGACATTCTAAATGGAATAACATCCAAGGCCGAAAAAATGCTCAGGATGCAAAACGTGGTAAAATTTTCCAAAAATTGTCACGTGAGATATATATGGCGGCTAGAACTGGCGGTCCTGATCCAGATGGAAATCCACAATTGCGTTTAATGGTAGATAAGGCTCGTGCAGCTAATATGCCAAAAGATAATATTAAACGTGCAATCGATAAGTCAACTGGAGCAGATGGAGCAAACTACGAAGAGATTACGTATGAGGGCTATGGTCCTGGGGGCGTTGCAGTTTTAGTTCATGCCTTAACTGATAATCGTAATCGAACTGCTTCAGCTGTCAGAGCTGATTTTACGCGAAATGGCGGCAGTTTAGGTGAGACCGGATCGGTTAGTTTCATGTTTGATCGAAAAGGCTATATTGCGATTGCTCGCGAGGATCTTGATGTGACTGAAGATCAGATGTTTGAAGATGTTATCAATGCTGGTGCGGAAGATCTACAAACTTCAACAGATGTTTTTGAAATTTATACTGATCCAAAAGATTTTACAGCAGTTCGCGATGCTTTAGAAAAGAAATATGATTTGGCAAATGCTGAATTAACTATGATCCCTAAAAATTATGTTGCAGTACCTACTGATAAGGTGGAGCAATTTGAACGGATGATTGATCGTTTGGAAGATGAAGATGATGTTTCTGAGGTCTTTCATGCCGGAGAATTACCGGAAAATTGATTTTTTAAAAGAATAATTAATTAGTTGTTTACGGATCTGG
>NZ_AHYZ01000127.1 GCF_000255495.1 Liquorilactobacillus vini DSM 20605 | reverse complement strand
ATATACTTAATGTTTTTTTTTTACCAGATATGATTCCTTAACGTTTTCTGAAAAATTCTCAGCAAAGTTGAAGCAGACAGTTAACAGTTATAAAATATAAGAATGGTAGAACAAAATTTCAAAACTATTAGATTTGAAGTTTAAATGTTTTCTAAAGAAGACGCGAAGGGTAAGAAAATAATGGAAAAAACAATTCTCTTAGTTGAAGACGAACAAGGATTGGTTGTTTCTTTAAAACAAGAGCTTGAATTTGAAGGCTATCATGTAATGACAGCAGCAGACGGTTTACTGGCACTAAAAGTTTTTAACAAAAATAAAAATCTAATTGACTTGATTATTTTAGACTGGATGCTGCCTAAATTAGATGGTTTAGGTGTTATGCGGCGCATTAGACGCACTTCAAATGTTCAGATAATAATGCTGACCGCTCGGGATTATATTGGCGACAAAGTGGCAGGCTTAACAGGTGGAGCTGATGATTACATTACCAAGCCCTTTGAAATTGAAGAACTGCTAGCCCGAATACAGGCTGTTTTGCGGCGCCCAAGACAAGGATTTGATCAAAAACAGATTTATCAACTTGATGATTTAACTCTTGATGCCAGCAAGCGACGCGTCATGCGAAACGGTTTGAATATTCGGTTAACACAGCGTGAATATAAATTGTTACTAGAAATGTTTAAAAATGTTGGCAAGGTTTTTACTCGTAATGAATTACTGGATTTGGTTTGGGGAGTCGATTTCGAAGGTGATCCAAACATTGTTGACGTCTATATCCGTTATTTGCGCAATAAAATTGATAAGTTCCCTGCAACCAAAAAATTGATCCATACAGTCAGAGGAATCGGCTATTCGTTAGATGATGATAAAGAATAGATTTTGAACGGAGGATAAAACAATTGCAAATTTATTTTCTCTGTACTGGCAACTCCTGCCGCAGCCAAATGGCAGAAGGATTTGCTAAAAAATTTTTCCCTCAGGAAGTTAAAATTGCAAGTGCTGGTTTAACAGCTAAAGGACTAAATCCGTTAGCTGTCCAAGTCATGGCTGAAAAGGGTATTGATATTTCTCATAATCAATCTAAACAAATTGATCCAAATTTTTTAAATTCAAGTGATTTGGTAGTTACTTTATGCGGGGATGCACGTGACAATTGTCCGCTAACTCCGCCGACTGTAAAAAGAATTCATTGGCCACTGCTTGATCCGGCTCAAGCTCAAGGCAGCAAGCAGGAAAAATTGCAGGTTTTCCGCGAGGTCAGCGATGAAATCGAAAAACAGGTCAAGGTTTTAGCTGATAATTTAAAAACTGTTAATTAATTGAAAAAATCAGTACTAATTCAATGCTGACCCTTTTTATTTTTAAAAATTATCAATTAGTAGTATTTTTAATAGTAGGATAAAACTTGAAAAAATTCCTTAGCGGTTAAAAATATTTTAAATCGTAGCTAGTAAAAACTACAGCACTAACTAAAATGATCCGGTAGTTTATTTTGGCAAGGATTGAACGGAGGAAAAGTCTTTGAAACAGCGGACCAAATTGGAAATCATTTTGTTAATCGGAGCAGTTGCCATCCTATTGCAATTTATTTTGCATCAAGCAGTTTGGGCGCAAATCATCATAACTTTAACGGGTGGTGTTTTTGCACTCATCATGTTCTGGCAGATGATCCAAACTTTACGTCAGGGTAAATATGGTGTTGATTTATTGGCAATTACAGCAATCGTGGCAACATTAGCGGTTGGCGAGTACTGGGCAGCAATGATCATTTTGATCATGCTGATCGGCGGTGAGTCGCTGGAAGAATATGCTACCCAAAAAGCGGGCTATGAATTAAAAAGTCTGATCGACAATTCACCGCAAATCGCTCATCGAATCGTTAATCACCAGCAGGAAGATCTCAAAGCTACACAAGTCCAGATCGGTGATCAGCTGATCGTCAAGCCAAGTGAGATTATCCCCGTTGACGGTCATGTCCTTGCAGGTGAGGGTAATGTTGATGAGTCATCCTTGACTGGTGAATCACGACCGGTCAGTAAACGAATAAATGATCCCTTATTATCTGGGGCAGTCAACGGGAATAGCGTTTTGCGGATGCAAGTTGATCGTTTGGCTCAGGATAGTCAATACCAACAGTTGGTTAAATTGGTCAAAATTTCCAGCAGTCGTCCAGCACGCTTCGTTCGTTTAGCCGATCGGTATGCATTGCCTTTCACGCTGGCTGCATACGTGATCGCAGGATTTGCCTGGTTCATAGCGCAAGATCCAGTTCGCTTTGCCGAGGTTCTAGTTGTCGCTTCACCATGTCCGCTGATTTTAGCGGCTCCTGTGGCTCTGGTATCCGGCATGAGCCGTTCATCACGCAATGGGATCGTTGTTAAGACTGGTGATGTGATTGAAAAATTAGCCACAGCCAAAACTGCTATTTTTGATAAAACTGGAACAGTTACAAGGGGATATTTAACTGTTGATCAAGTCAAATCTTTAAGTTCGCTCAAGCAGTCAGAGTTACTTAGTCTGATGTTTGGCTTGGAACAGAATTCAAATCATATTTTAGCCCGCTCGTTAGTCAAGTATGCACAGGACAAACAAATTCAAGCTCATGATTTTACCGCTGTTTCAGAAATCGTTGGTCAGGGAGTAACCGCTCGGCAAGCTGATAAAATTTTTAGATTGGGTAAATTAAAATTTGCAGCGCCTAGGAATGATTTTCATGAACTGCAGCAAACAGCGGTCTTTCTGTCTTGTGATCAGCAGTTGTTAGGTTACGTGACTTTTGCCGATGAGATTCGTCCGGAAGCGGCTGTAACGATGAAAACTCTGAAGAAAATGGGGATTAGGCATTTAATGATGCTGACTGGTGATCAAGCTGTCACGGCACAAAATGTGGCTCAAAAAGTTGCAATTGCTGATGTCCGGGCCAATCTGCTGCCACAAGCTAAAATCGCAGCTATTGAGAAATTAGCTAAGAGTGATCACCCGGTAATCATGGTCGGTGATGGCGTCAATGATGCGCCATCTTTGACTGTGGCTGATGTCGGGATTGCAATGGGAGCTCATGGCTCAAGCGCAGCTAGTGAATCGGCTGATGTGGTTATTTTGAAAGATGATTTGAGCCGAGTTGCTAAAGCCGTG
Organism: Liquorilactobacillus vini DSM 20605; assembly: GCF_000255495.1. GTDB lineage: Bacteria > Bacillota > Bacilli > Lactobacillales > Lactobacillaceae > Liquorilactobacillus > Liquorilactobacillus vini. The sequence continues at coordinate 2,192 of NZ_AHYZ01000127.1, read as the reverse complement.
AAGATTTCGCAGACGACGATGCGAGTGGCTAAACAGGCGGTGTTGATCGGCATCTTTATCTGTCTGGGTTTAATGCTGATTGCAACGACTGGTGTTTTGCCAACACTGATTGGAGCGCTGCTGCAAGAACTTATTGATACGGTTTCGATCTTATGGGCCTTAAAAGCAAGGAAAGATAATTAAAAACTGGCAGTTAAGCAGTGATCTGTTGACTAACTTAAAGTCAACGTTTAGTGCTGCTTAAACTACCAGTTTTTTTTATGCTTTTGGCAAATAAAGTTGCTGTTGTTCTTGAGCAATTTTCAGCAATAATTGCTGATCATTTTTATCAGGAAACTTTTTAGCAAATTCGTTAAGTAAATTGAAATTAACATGCGCATCAGTGATCACTCCGCAGGCATTTTGAATCTTTTCAGCTTGCAGTTGCGTTTTTTGGGCTGCTTTAGTAAGAAAGTCAGCAAAATAAGTTGCTGAATAACGCAATGTTTTGGCTCGTTTGCGGATTTGATGAACATGCGGGTAATCTGTCAGATCGAGCTGCTGAAAAGCCTTAGTGATCTTTTTTTGCCGCTGCTTCATTTTCCGGGTGATTAATTTTTGCCAATCAGCTATTGTTTCAAAGTGCAGCTGATCGATCAATTGCTTAACTTGTAATAAAGCTGTGTCTAATTTTTTTCTGACAACAGGTGTCAGGATCGTTTCCAACTGTTGCTGCCGCTGCTGATAGAATACTTGAAAGAGATGCTGATAGCTGGGGTTAGCTACGGGATGTTTATAAGCATACTGATCGATTTTTTCAATCAAAACATCCATTTCCCGTAATGGACCAAAAATTTGGGCTGCAGCACTCAGATTTTGATCAATGACGGAAAAACTAGCGGCGGGGATCTGATGCTTTAAAAATTTGCATAAAGCGCGCAGTGTTCGAATTGAGACTCGCAGATCGTGAGCTCGCTCCGGATCATAGGGATCGTTAAAAAAACGTATTTCTTCAATTTTAATTTGACCGAACTGCTGTTGCAAGATATTTAAAACTGATTTCATGCTCAAGGCCTCCTTTTGACTATATATAAAGCGCTTTTATTTACTACAAAATAACACATTTTTTAATAATTGACACAACTAATGCTAATTTTTTGTAAAAGTTTTTTAATCCTCCAGGTAACTTATATTTATTGAAATTAGAACCAAAAAATGTTGCAATAATAATGAATATAATTTACGAATGTCAGTAACTGAAAGGATAGAAATTAAAAGTGACGCGTTGGAAAAAATGGTAAAAGTTTCTGTTGTCGACAATAATTTTATGCTTAGTCGGTTTGTTGGCTTTTAAAACAGTATCTTATTTTCAGCAGGAACATTTTCAGGCAGCAGCAGTTCAAAAAATGATTCTCATAAAAAGGCAAAAACAGCTGTTAAAAAGCAAAAAACTTTGAAAAAGAAAAGTTCAAAAAAGAAGCAACATTCACCTAAAAGTACCAGTTCTTCAGTAACAAGGCAAAAACAAACAGTTAAAGACCAGACTGCCAGCAAAATGCGTCAGCCGATAAATTGACGTTTATCTTCTGAAACAGCAGCTTATCCGGTTGTTGCCGATTATCCAAATTTATGGATGCATGTTTCACTAACTAAGCAGCGGGTTTATCTGATGAATGATCAGGATATTTATATACCATGTATTGTTCGACCAAAATGAATAACCGGACGCCAAGGGCACGTATTATATTCAAGCCGAACGGGGATATTATTTTTATAGTGCCAAATCAGGCGAGGGAGCACATTATTACGTTTCTTGGTTAATACCATGGCTCATACTTGTTTCACTCAGTTCCAACAGATAATTCCGGGAATTATATAGAGTCGGTGGCTGAAAATCTCGGTAAAAAGTCAATGTCGCACGGCTGCATTCAACTAGCAGTTGCTGATGCAAATGGTTTTATCAAAATATCAAATACGGTACTAAGGTTGTGATCGACTGAAATTGATCTTAAATTATACTGAGTTAAATATTGAATAAATTATAATATCCATAAAAAAATCGGGTCTATACTTTCTGATATTGGTGGAACATAAAATCCAATATCAGTTTTTTTATTTTATACATTAAAGGACATGGCATCCTATGATACGATTTAAGTGACAAAACCCAATCGAAAGAAGGAAAAGCCATGTCCCAATTAGATTCTATCGCT
>NZ_AHYZ01000128.1 GCF_000255495.1 Liquorilactobacillus vini DSM 20605 | reverse complement strand
TTTGTCTAAAAACATTTGTGCTTACTTTGAAAATCGCTATTCTTTAGAAGAACGTTCAGCTGTCAAATCGGTTGTCATCGATTTAAATGCCAATTACCAGCTTTTCATCAGACGACTTTTTCCGCATGCTAAAATCATTATTGATCGCTTTCACATTGTTCAATTGGTAAATCGGGCTTTCGATCAGCTTAGGGTTACAATTTTAAAGCAACAAAGCGATCAGCATAGCCGTATCTATAAGGCTTTAAAAATCAATTGGCGTTTGTTTCATAAAGATGCAGAAAAAGTTGATAATTCTAAAGCACGATACTTCAGAGGAATCAATGAATATATGACGCAACAGAATCTGATTGATTTAGGACTTAGTGCAAGTCCAAAGCTGAAATACGTTTATGAAACAGCACAACAAATTCAAGAATCACTTAAAAAGCATGATGTGAAAAAGCTCTGCCTTACCTTGAACAATTATCAAAAGCAAAGCTCACCAATGGATACTTCAATTACAACCCTGAAGAAAAATTTGAAATATGTTTCAAACAGCTGTGAATCATCGCTTTCTAATGGGCCGATCGAAGGCATCAATCGCAAAATTAAAGCACTTAAACGGATCTGTTATGGATTCAAAAATATGGACCATTTTTATGCCAGAATTCTTTTAATTGTAAAATAAAGAAGCCCCCTATTCAGAGGACTTCATGGTCCCACCAATACGATTTGACGGAGACCCGCTTTTTTCCGCGGATAACATGATCGGCGTGACCTAAAGCTTCATTGACAATATCAAGAATATGGGGATCGTTTAACTGGTAATAGTTAAACCTTCCTCTTTTTGTTGAATTTACCAACTGATGTTGCTTTAAAATCGATAATTGATGGGAAACAACTGTTTGCTCAAGGCTAAAAGTCGCTGCAATATCATTGACTTTCATTGGATTGTTTTCTAAGATTTTAAGCATTTGCAAGCGGTGTGGGTTGCTAAGCAATTTAAAAATACGTTGGACTTCTTTAAGATGGATTGAATCGATCAAATTAGGATTATCTTTCATAACGTCTCCTTTAACCAGTATAATCTTAGTTATTTTTTAATTCCTTGACAGGTCTATTACATGTGTAATTAAACCACTATTCCAAAAGACGTACAACCCAGTTGCTAGATAACAGATTTTCATTAATTTTTCACCATGCTTTTCAGTTATAATTATGTTTGCCACCAAAGCAATCTTGCTGACCAGTTTGATTAAAATAACGGCCAAAATCGTTAACAAACCGATAAAGTAAGAGGGCTAGCAAAAATTTAGCTGAAGTTTTTCCCAATAAAACTAGGTAGAAAAATTGAAAGATTGCAGCCAGAATAAACAGATAGGTAAGTAATTAAGACACTGAAAATTGATGATTTGCGTTGAGTAACATTAGCTTGATCAGTGCGCAAGGCCAGATGAATTGGCAGAATGCCTAAAATTCCCAGTAGCCATTCAGGAATAAACATCGCTAACAGTTTGCCAGCTAAGAAATTGACAGTTAATAAAAAAATATTTCCTAATAAATAGCCTAGCATTACTTGACGGAAAATTTATTTTTTTACCAAAAAGATTAACATGGAAAAGAAATCTAAATTGACACTGATAATTGACACTGATAAAAATTAAAGTTAAGATCCAATAATTCATAATTTTTTCTTCTTTAATTTAAATTGATCTTATATGTCATTAAATATATATGATATTATTGATATATATTGTCTATTTCATATAATAGGCTTAGTCATAGAAAAAATCCAGTAGTTGAAAAATTATTATTAATAAGCTTGGCTTTTTTGATTTTTTAGAATATAATATTTATTAGGTTATAATAATTCTAAATTAAGAAGGAAGAAAATGAAAGATACATTAGCGCAAAAAATAAATGTAATGCGTGCGGCCGTTATGGGAGCCAATGATGGTATCTTATCGGTTGCAGGAATCGTAATCGGTGTTGCTGGTGCGACAACGAATAATTATGCCGTTTTCTTATCTGGAATCTCTGGTATGTTGGCCGGGACAGTTTCGATGGCGATGGGAGAATACGTTTCAGTCAATACACAAAAAGATTCACAAAAAAAAGCGATAATTGAACAGAAACTAGCTTTAGAAAATGATTTTCAAAGAGAATTTCAGCTAGTGGAAAATAAGTTTTTAAAACAAGGTATCAAAAAAGAATTGGCACAAAAAGCAACCCAAGAAATGATGACTAATGCTCCACTGGTAACTACAATCAGAGAAAAATATGGGTTTGACCCGCGATCGTTTACTAGTCCTTACGCAGCGGCCTTAGCTTCGATGATCTCATTTCCAACTGGCTCGATTTTACCTTTAGTTGCTATTTTGTTTTTTCCAGTAAAAATTAGAATTTTTGCTACGTTTTTAGCGGTAATTATTGCGCTGGCGATCACCGGCTTGGCAGCTGCAATCCTGGGTCATGCCAATTGGAAACATGGCATTGTTCGAAATGTTGTTTCGGGAATGTTGACGATGATGGTGACCTACGTGATTGGGGTGCTAATAGGAAGGTAATGTTATGGTAGAAAAAGCAATTATTGAAAAGAAAAAGCCATCAATGGCAGATAAGCTTAATACTTTAAGAGCCGGTGTTTTGGGTTCTAATGACGGGATCTTAACAGTCGTTGGTGTTTTATTCAGTGTGGCGGTAGCTACGACTGATAAATTTACAATTTTTATTGCCGGTTTAGCTGATTTACTTGCCTGTGCTTTTTCGATGGCATCTGGTGAATATGCCTCGGTCAGTACGCAAAGAGATACAGAAAAAGCGGCCGTTATTACCGAGCAGAAGTTGTTAAAGACTGATTTTGCAAGGGAACTGGATCAGGTCGTTAGTTTTTATCAAAAGAAAGGCGTTTCTGAGCAGACTTCCCGGGGAATCGCCCTTGATCTGATGCGAAAAAAGCCGCTTGAAACGATCATCAGTGTTAAATACAATTTAAAACTTGGCAGTTATTTAAATCCGTGGAATGCGGCTTTTTCATCCCTTTTTTCAGCTGCTGCGGGGGGGATTTTTCCTTTAGCTGCCATGACTTTGAGCCCTGATAGCTTTAAATGGCAAGCAACGATCTTAGCAGTTTGTTTTTCCGTTTCTTTGACCGGTTACTTAAGCGCTAAGTTAGGCAATGGACTTGCCAAGATTGCAATTTTCAGAAATTTGATCGTCGGAATCGTTACCATGATTATCCACTATTGTATCGGAATTTTACTTTAATAGAAGTCAGCAAATAAAATATATTTAAATACCCTATTAATTTGAAGTAACAATTCATTCAACAAGGGTATTTGATAAAACTAATTTCAACGGACTTTGCTCGCTTCTGGCTACTTAAAGTGAAGTAAAAAACTTTTATGTTTGCAAAAGCCAAGCAAAGGGTATTTGTTGATGGCACTTAACTTGTTCGTCGTTTCAAAACAATTGACTGCAGAAAATTCCAAACCAAGCTAAAAGTAGTCCCTCCTAAATAACTGGTAGTGGCATAAAACAGAGCCAAATGTCAGGTTAACATTATTAGTTGGCAGTTATGCGCAGCACTTTTATCTGCATCAGCCGAATTCAGCCCGGCTGACAGTAACAGTGAAAAATTATCAGCATTATCTGCCAAAATATCTGCCATTAGTCCATCCGTCACCTTTAAATTACGGTTGGGTAAAAAAAATTTTTGGTTTGAAGAGCAAGTTTTACCAGACCTGCGGGACCGGGTCGCAAAATTAATCGAATAAAAGGAAGCATGATTTGATGGAAATTAAATTAGAGAGGATTTATCAGAAGCCAGCTGATTTATCGGGTTATCGTTTATTAGTTGACCGTTTATGGCCGCGAGGGATCTCCAAAGTTAATGCGCACCTTGATCAATGGTTTAAAGAAATTGGGCCCAGTAAAGAATTGCGTTTGTGGTTTGGCCATGATCCAGCAAAGTATCCAGATTTTAAACAAAAATACGTTACTGAATTAGAATCTAATCCAGCAACCCAAGATTTTTTGCGGCTGGTAAAACGACAATTAGAAAAACAAGATGTAATTTTCTTATTTGGTGCTAAAGATGAAAAACATAATCAAGCAGTCGTTTTAAAAGAATTTACTTTACGACAAATAAAACATAATTAGCGATGGGAAAGATTAGACATGCAAGTTTAGGAATTTTTGCCGGCCATAATCCAGCCGGCGTCACTGCGATGATGCTCAAACAAGTTTTAAGCCAGATCAGAGCTCCAAATACAGCTAAAATTACCAAGTTAGTGATTATCTACAAATCGATCAACCTGAGAGGCCTAACCCAGACTTAGACCTTAGACTAATTTACTTAGTTTTACCAAATGCTACTGGAATAAGCAGCTATTCAAAAATATGGCTTTGCTAAAAACTATCAGTTGGGAGGCTAATATTGTTGGGCTTGAAAAAGTAGTGAAAATCATAGTTGTCCAAAGATTAGTTTAAAAGTTGAAAATGCCAGTTAATCTGCTGGCTTGGAAATTTATTGACTTAAAAGATGGAGAAAAGCAAAAGAGTATTCAAGCAGATTACCAATTGGTAAGTTCATTAAGTGGGCAAATAAATGGCTAATAGAGTGTCATTAGGGAAAAATAGACTGAAAGAAATTCTTTCAGTCTATTTTTTTAAATAATTTTATTTTAAAATTTAGTTTGATCTTAAAAAATTGTCATTAACCTTAAGCTAATTTGTGATTAACCAATTTTCTAGTTGGTAGTTTAACAAAATTAAGCAGCAACGAACTCAAGACAACAGTGATTGAACTTAATGCCATTGCCAGTCCAGCAATTTCCGGACTGAGTGTCAAACCAAAATGACTAAATAAGCCTGCTGCGATTGGGATACCGATAACATTGTAAATAAAGGCCCAGAATAGATTAAGCAAGATTCGATCATAAGTCTTTTTAGCTAAAACCAGCGAGGTCACGACATCCAGCAGATCATTTTTAACTAAAACGATCCCGCCGGATTCGATCGCAATATCAGTTCCCGAACCCATGGCGATTCCAATCGTTGCAGCTGCCAATGCCGGAGCATCATTGATCCCATCACCGACAAAAGCAGTTGGAGCTTGATCGTCGAGTTCTTTGACCTGCTTGGCTTTATCAGCTGGCAAGACTTCAGCAATCACCTGATCGATACCGACTTTTTTAGCGATTGCTTGAGCTACAAAGCGGCTGTCACCGGTCAGCATGACAGTTTTGATGCCAATTTTTTTCAAATCAGCAATTGCTTCTCTCGAAGTAGTTTTTGGTGTGTCTTGAATGCCGAGCAAAGCGATGATTTCTTGCTCATATCCGACGAAAACGACTGTTTTAGCAGCTGATTGCAAACTTTGGGCTTTAGCTTGCAAACGCGCTGAGATCTTGAAAGTTTGTAGTAAGCGCTGATTGCCGACAAAAACTTGCTTACCAGCAATTAATGCTTTAACTCCTTTACCAGTGATCGATGTAAAATTTTTGGCAGCCGCCGGGATGATCTTTTGCTGCCGTGCTGCAGTCGTAATTGCTTGGGCTAAAGGATGTTCCGAAAACTGTTCCAGACCAGCCGCTAACTGTAAAACTTTCTGCTGACTGAATTTTTCAGTAAAGATATCAGTAACTTGCGGTTTGCCAACCGTAATCGTCCCAGTCTTATCAAAGACAACGGTTCTAATTGTATGGGCAGCTTCTAAGACTTGACCGCTCTTCATTAAGATACCAAGTTTAGCAGAGCGGCCGGTTCCGACCATCAGTGCTGTCGGAGTTGCGATCCCTAAAGCACATGGGCAGGCAATGATCATAACTGAAACAGCAAAAATCAGCGCATCTGCCACGCTGGCATCTAAAAAGACATACCAAATCAAAAAGGTCAAGATTGAAATGATCAAAACCAGTGGTACAAAAGCATTAGCAATTTTATCAACTGTCCGTTGGATCGGAGCACGCGAACTTTGCGCTTGTTTGACAGTTGCGGCGATCTGTGCCAGCAGCGTATCCTGTCCTACCTTTGTAGCTGTAAAAGTAAAACTGCCAGTCGTATTGATCGTCGCCCCAATGACTGGATCCCCTGCATGTTTAGCAACCGGCATGGCTTCGCCGGTAACCATTGCTTCATTGATCGTTGAATTGCCGTCTTTGATAACACCGTCAGTTGGGATCTTTTCACCGGGTTTGACCTGAATCAGATCACCGACTTTGATTTGTTCAAGCGGGACAGTTATGAATTTTCCATCCCGCCAGACAGCAGCATTCTTGGCTTGCAGGCCCATTAAATCTTTGACCGCTGTTGAAGCCCGTGATTTCATCCGTTCTTCAAATAGTGAACCCAGTAAAACCAAAGTGATGACGATCGCCACTGCTTCAAAATACGTGCTTTTTGGTGAAAAAAACATTGCATACACGCTGTACAGGTAAGCAATCGTAGTCCCTAAACCGACTAGTGTGTCCATATTGGCGTGGTGGTTTTTAAATGAAGCAATCGCTGTTTTCAAGAACGAGATCCCTGAAAGCCAATAAACAAGCGATCCGCAAAAAAATGCTGTCCAGACACCGCCTGGTAGCATCCGACCGAAAAAGCCCAAAATCATATTGATCAGTAAAGGCACTGAGCCGATCACACCGATCACAAAGCGTTTGGTGATTGACATAGCGGCATTTCCTTTCTTTCACTAAAACTTATTTAACAACATATTTGCCGTGAACCATTTTCATGCCGCAAGACCAATCGATCGTTTCCTTTTCTGCTGGGGTAAATTCAAAAGTTATCGGCTGATTGAGCGGTAAATCGCGTTTTTCACCATTGAAGATCACCTGTTGAGTGCAGCCTTTATCACTGACACGAACAAAAGTAACCTTGGCTGGAACGCCAGCTTTAAGTTTGAAATGATCTGGTTTGTAACCTCCATCAACAGTAACTTTAACTTCATTAGAAATTTTTCCAAACATTATTGATTCCTTCTTTCAGATTATTTAATAATAATTTTTCCATGAAACATGTCCATTCCGCAAGCATAATTATAAACGCCAGCTTTTTGCGTGTCGATTGGGATCGTCACATCTTTATTTTGCGGCAATTCCTGGATAATACCAAAATCAGGTAAAACAACTTTCTCCAAACAAGATGATGGGTCCTTGCGATGAAAAACTATTTTTGCCGGGATCCCTTGTTTTAAAGTTAAAACTGCCGGATTATAACCGCCGTCAACGATGATCGATCCTGTTTGCTGCTGGTCACTAACAACTGAATGGCCGCTGGAAACTTGGTGCTTGCCGAAAAACCACCAGAGAATAAAACCAATCAGCGCTAATCCGCCAAGTAAAACAATAGCTTTAACCACCATCAAGCTCACTTCCTTTTTTAGTTTACATTTGTAAACTTGGTTACAAATATATTCTATCCTCAATTGGCAGCTTAGTCAATAAATAAATTTAGATTAGTTGCTACTTCAGTTTAATTGAAAGCAAAATAGTCTGTTTTCCAGTAACGGATAATTTTGAAGAATACTTTTTTAAAGCTGTGACTGGTAGCTTATTAGTTTTTAAAATCAGTAAATGAAAAAGAGAAAGCTAAGCAAGTCTGAACTGAAGATCGCTGAAAAATGATTCCTCCAAAAATCTAAAATAGTAATAGTAATTGAAGAAATAATTTATCAAATTGGCAGTTTTTTTTCGAAAAGAATTTTAATTCAACAAATTGGATAAAGATACTGTTTTAAAAGTGCTTTAAAAGTTAGAAACGATTGAGGAAGGATCTTCTTATTGATCGCAGATGTAGAGGGCGGTTATAAAATGTAGGAAATCGGCGGAATAAAATTGCCAGATTTTCTGCATTTTTTTATACTTAATCTTAAT
>NZ_AHYZ01000129.1 GCF_000255495.1 Liquorilactobacillus vini DSM 20605 | reverse complement strand
CAGGTTAAGGAGTGAGTATAAAATCATGCGTAACGATGTTTTTGAAAGGATGAAAAGATTCGTGATTGATGAAATAAAGCCTAATTACAGTGAAGTCGCAAGACAACTTGAAGTTGATCCCCGAACTGTCAAAGCAGCTTATCAACGAGCTTTAAACGGAACAGTAAAAAGAAAAATAAGAAAAAGCAGAAAAAGTAAACTGGATGGTTTCAAAGATTTAATTGAAGCTAAGTATCAAGCAGGATGTTCAGCCAAAGCGATTTTTGATTTTATTTGCGGTAAAGGATTTCAAGGAAAA
>NZ_AHYZ01000130.1 GCF_000255495.1 Liquorilactobacillus vini DSM 20605 | reverse complement strand
CTAATAATTAATTATCATTAAAATTCAGATTATTAGTTAATTTAAATTTTAATAATTTAAAAGGTTATTGTATTATAATAGGAGCTGTTGACAATTAAAAAAAGGAGTTTGTTGAATTTGATCTCCACAAATCAGAAAAATGGTTTTGGAAAGAGCCATGCAAAAATAATTTTAATCGGAGAACATTCGGTTGTATATGGCCAACCGGCAATTGCTTTGCCACTTTCAGCGGTAAAAACACAAGTAAGGATCACAGCGAATGGAACTAACGAGCAGACTATTGACTGCCGTTATTTTTCAGGCTCACTAACAAACTTACCGCCAAGTATGAAGGGCTTGCAGCATTTAATTGCTTATATTCTGACTAAAGTTATTCAACCAGTAGCTGGCTTTAAAATTACGATCCGCAGCCAACTACCAGAAGAACGGGGCATGGGATCATCAGCGGCAACAGCTGTTGCTACTATTCGAGCCTTGTTTGATTTTTTTAAACTGCCGTTAAGCCATCAGCAATTGCTACATTTAGCTAACATTGAAGAGGTTGACACTCATGGTAATCCTAGCGGTCTTGATGCGGCCACAGCTGCAAGTTCAACTCCAATCTGGATGATTAGAAATAAAGAGTTGCTGCCAATCCCAATTCATCTTAATGCTTGTTTATTGATCTGTGATAGTGGTGTCAAAGGAAAAACGAGTGCCGCAGTCGCGGAAGTCAAAGAACGTTTAAATCTTCAGCCGGTTTCCACCACCCAGGTATTAAATAACTTAGGAAAATTGACCGTTCTAGCTCGCAAACAATTAATCCAAAATGATGCAATTGCACTTGGAAAAACATTTAACCAGGCACAAGCTGATCTAAAATCACTTGGAGTCAGCAGTCCACGCTTAGATTCCTTAATTGCCCAAAGTTTAAAGCTCGGCTCATTGGGCAGTAAATTAACTGGCGGTGGTCGGGGCGGCTGCTTCATCTGTTTAATGCCGAATCGCGTCAGTGCCGAACGGGCTGCCATCAAACTTAAAAAAGCCGGCGTAACCGCTACTTGGATCCAGCCATTATCAGTTGAGGAGGAACTTGGATGACAATCCATCAAGCTAGTGCACGTGCTCATACAAACATTGCTTTGATCAAGTATTGGGGGAAAAAAGATCAACAGCTGATCTTGCCAATGAATGGCAGTCTTTCACTGACACTTGATCATTTCTATACTGACACAACTGTTGTTTTTGATTCGAGTTTAAAAGCTGATCAGTTCTGGCTTGATGATCAACGCCAAAGCGCAACTAAAATCAGTCGCTTTTTAGATTTAGTCCGCCAGCGCAGTGAGCAAAAAACTTTTGCAAAAGTAAAATCGTATAATCATGTGCCAAATGCAGCTGGTTTGGCATCCTCTGCTTCAGCCTTTGCAGCTTTAGCATTAGCTGCTAGTCAGGCTGCTGGCTTAAATTTATCACGTCAAGCCTTATCCCGTTTGGCGCGCCGGGGATCAGGTTCAGCTACCCGCTCGATTTATGGTGGCTTTGCTGAATGGCTGCCAGGAACAACCGATAAAGATTCTTATGCAATTCCTTTGCAAGAAAAAGTTGACTGGGATATCGAAATGATCGCTGTAATCATCAATCGCCAGCAAAAGAAAATTTCTAGTCGTCAAGGCATGGAACGGGTCGTAGAAACCTCGCCATATTACCCGGCCTGGGTCAAAAGTACTCAAGCAGATCTCCTCAAGGCTAAAAAAGCTATCCAAGCTCATGATCTAATCTTGCTTGGAGAACTGGCGGAATCAAATGCCTTGAGAATGCACGCGTTAAATTTAAGCGCCCGACCGCCATTTTCTTACTTTGAGCCCCAAAGCCTAGTTGCAATGCGTTTGGTTGAAAAGTTGCGCACTAGGGGGATTTGCTGTTATTATACATTAGATGCCGGTCCAAATGTTAAGGTGCTTTGCGCTCACAAGGACAGTCAAATCATCAAAGAAACACTTCAATCTGTCTTTGCTCCTGATCAGTTGATTGAAGCATTCCCAGGACCTGGTGTTCAATTAATTAATGAGAAATAAATATTTGTCGAAGGGACATGATTTTTTGATTACGGTCAAAGCTCCGGGGAAACTCTATATTGCTGGTGAATACGCTGTTGTTGAAGCCGGCTATCCCGCTATCTTGGTAGCATTGAACCAATTTGTGACAGTAACTGTCCAAGAAAGTTTTGACTATGGTTCAATTTATTCTAAACAATACCAAGAAAATTCGCTTTATTGGAAGCGGGAAGGAAACAACATGGTCTTTGATAACCGTGATAACCCGTTTCATTATATTTTGTCAGCAATTCGCCTAACAGAAAACTATGCTCAATCACTTGGCAAGCAAATGCGATGCTACCATCTTAGAATTGATAGTGATTTAGATAGCCCAGATGGAAAAAAATACGGTCTTGGCAGCTCAGCAGCAGTCACCGTTGCGACAATCAAGGCTTTATGTCAATTTTATCGTTTGTCCATGGATAAGAATCAATTATTCAAACTGGCTGCAATCGCTCATTTGGATATCCAGGGAAATGGTTCTTTGGGTGACATTGCAGCCAGTGTTTATGGTGGCTGGATCGCCTATCGTTCTTTTGATCGCCAGTGGTTGAAAATGGCGCGTCGTCAACATTCCTTAGCTGAACTAATTGACTTATCTTGGCCAGATTTGCAAATCGAATTGCTCACGCCACCCGCTTCACTGAAATTATTGATTGGTTGGACTGGCTCACCCGCATCGACCTCTCATTTGGTCGATGCGGTTGGTTTGAAAATGTCAAATCAACGCCAAGGCTACCAACATTTTTTAACTGAAAGCAAAGCCTGTATTAAACGAATGATCACCGGATTCCACCAGGGAAGTCTCACTCTGATTCAAAAAGAGATTCGCTATAATCGGAAAATATTGCGAGCTTTAAGTGATTTAAGCGGGGTGCAAATTGAAACCTCACTGCTGCATAAATTATGTGAAACTGCGGAAGCTAATCATGGAGCGTCTAAGACTTCTGGAGCTGGTGGTGGTGATTGTGGAATTGTATTGATTGATCGGCAAATTAATGCCAAAAATTTACTAGCAGCTTGGCAAAAAGCTGGAATCGAGCAGCTCGACCTCCACGTTCATCACGTACTTGATTGATTTTTAGAAAGGATTGGCGTCCGATGGATAAACAACATTCTCATCGTAAAGACGAACATGTTTTTTTAGCTGAAAAATTTTATCAGCCACAAGCTCAAAATGGATTAGCAGATATTCGTCTCCTGCCAACTAACTTACCGGAAATTTCCAAGGATGAAGTTTCGCTGACAACCACTTTGGCTGGGAAAAAAATCAGCGTTCCTTTCTTTATCAATGCCATGTCAGGTGGCAGTTTAGAAACCGCCAAATTAAATGCTCAATTAGCTGAAGTTGCGGCTACTACTGGCATCCCAATGGCAACCGGATCACAAAGTATTGCCATCAAATATCCTGAATTAGCATCAACTTTTTCAATCGTGCGCCAAAAAATTCCCCAAGGGATTGTGATTGGCAACTTAGGTGCCAGTCATGGTTTGGCCGCTGCTCAAAAAGCTGTCACGATGCTGCAAGCTGATATCTTGGAAATCCATTTGAATGCTGCCCAAGAACTGATTATGCCTGAGGGAGATCGTTCATTTTATTGGGAGAAAAATTTACAAGAAATTATCAAGTGGTTAAATGTACCGGTGATCGTCAAAGAGGTTGGCTTTGGTATTCGGCCGACAACTTTTAAACAATTGAAAAAGCTTGGAGTTCGCTATGTTGATTTGTCTGGCCGCGGCGGAACAAATTTTGCACAAATTGAAAATCAGCGTCGCCCAGCTAAAGATTTTGCCTTACTAAATGATTTTGGCTTAACAACAGCTGAAACTTTACTTGCAAGTCAAGCTTATGCTGCTGATTTCTCTTTTACCGCTTCTGGAGGAATCAGAACGGCACTGGACATTGTCAAGTGTCTCATCTTAGGTGCTGATAATGTTGGAATTTCCGGTCTTTTCTTGCATACAATGATCAAAAAGGGCGTTAGTGGCTCAATTGAACTGATTGAGCAGTTTAAATCCCAGTTGCGCTCATTAATGACTTTACTGGGTTGCCGAACAGTTGCTGATTTACGCCAGGTTCCTTATGTCCTATCAGTTGCCTTAGAGAACTTTCGCCAGCAAATTCAAACCAAACCATAATTTAAAAACTTAAAGAGCGACTAGGAAAAACTTTTTCCCAGTCGCTCTTTAAGTAACAAAAATTCCTAGTTAAAGCTGATTACGATTTTACCCGTAGTATGCTTAGTTTCACTTAATTCGTGCGCAGCTATCAAATTGCTCAATGAAAATGGCAAAACTTTGCCAATTTGAGATTTGACGACACCAGTTGACATTAGTTGAACAATTTTTTGCAACTGCTGACCATCAGGACGCAACCAAATTGATTTAAATTCAATTTGCTTTTGAACTGCTCGTTTAGCACTTTGTTCCGCCTCACCCGCAATTGAAATCAACTTACCACCGCTTGTTAACCAATCAAAGGCCATCAACTGATTGTGACCGCCTAAAGTATCAAAAACTAGGTCAAAATCTTTTAGCCGTGCAAGTTCAGCTGGTTGGTGATAATCAATAACTTGATCAGCCCCCAAACTTTTCAACAAATCAGCATGTCGCTGGCTAGCAGTTGTCCAAACTTCTGCACCGCAAACTTTTGCAAATTGAATTGCATAACTGCCAACACCGCCAGCACCAGCTTGAATTAAAACTTTTTGCCCTGCCGTTAATTTACCAGCTTCAAACAAAGCTTGCCAGGCTGTTAAACCTGCCAGTGGTAAGGCAGCAGCTTGATCAAAGGAAATATTTTGCGGTTTGCGAGCTAGTAAATCTTGATCGACGAGAGTGTACTCAGCATATGTTCCGCGCGGCGTTGTTGCAGGTCGTGCCAGGACTTCATCACCAACCTGCCAAGCTGTGACATGCTGACCAACTTCAGTAATAATGCCAGCTGCATCCCAACCAACAACAATTGGAAACTCCCAAGCAAACATTTTTTGCAAGTAACCTTGACGAGTCTTCCAATCAATTGGATTGATCGAAGTGGCTTTGAGCTTTACCACCACTTGATGGTCACCTGGTTGTGGTACTGGCAAATCAATCATTTGCAACTCCTGTGCTGATCCATAATGATTAAATCCAATTGCTTTCATTAAAACATCCTCCATTTATTAAAAGTAAGCATATTATTTAAGATAACATATTTCAATAATAATTACTAAAAATAATAACTTGCTTGATGAGCTTTTAGTTATCTCAATTCTAGTCAAAAAAGTTTGATTTTCCTCCTAAAAATTTTCGAATAATTACCGTTGACCATAACGCAAACGCAAACCCTTAGGAAAATAATTTTTCAAAACCTGATTGGCAACTTTGCCAAAACTAAAAGCTTTCTGCTGACAGGTCAGCAAGTACCAGCCATTTGGTTGCTTGTTTGAGGATAATTGCAATGGTTGACCTTGAACATATTGATTCCACTGATCAAGAGATAATTCAATCACCCGCTGGCAAAAAGCCGGATTTAAACTCAAAGCAAATCCATAAGCTGGCTCAAAACGTTTCTTTTTAAAGACCCCTAATTCTAAACCAGGACGAACAACTCGTAACCCCGTCAATTCTGGCCAATTATGATTTACATAATAAAGCTTATCATTTAAAACTCGCAAATCCACGGACTTGAATAATTGTCGGCCAAATTGCAATTGACAAAATTCCCGCCAATAGCCCTGCTCATTTGGACTTAAAGCACGGAAAATCTGATTCGATCTCTTCTTAGCCCTTTTTAATCTGCGCCCTGGCTGTGGTTGAGTATCTTGAAACTTGGCAATAAAATGTCCCTCTCCTTGAAAATGATGAGGAAACAGCCGCACTGCCCTAGTTAGTTCAGCTCGACCGTCAGCAAATTCAGGTCGACCGTTATCCATACCAGAATATTTTTTCAAAGGTAACAGCTTCAAAGTCGGATATTCAGCTAATAACCAAGCGGCAATCTGTTCATCTTCTTCGGGGGCAAAAGTACAAGTTGAATAAATCAACTGACCACCTGGTTTCAGTAATTGCCAAGCACTCTTTAAAATCTCGCGCTGTCGGTTAGCACATTCACGCGGATAGTCGACTGACCAATAAGTAATCGCAGCTGGATCCTTGCGAAACATTCCCTCACCTGAACAAGGAGCATCAACTAAAACTTTATCGAAAAAGCCTTTAAATTTCTTAATTAACTTAGCTGGCTGTTCGTTAAGAATTTGCACATTAGTTGCACCCGTTCGCTCAAGATTCTCTGCTAGAACTCTCGCCCGCTTGGCATCAATCTCATTGGCAACCAACAATCCTTGTCCCTGCAGCTTGCCAGCTAATTGCGTCGACTTGCCACCTGGAGCAGCGCAGAGGTCTAAGATACATTCGCCTGGCTGAACCGCGGCCGCTTCTGCGACGTACATGGCACTCGGCTCTTGACTGTAGAGATAACCAGTTTGATGTTCCAGTGAACGGCCAGTTATAGCTCCTAAATAACCGGTTGCCACATAGTTTAATGGCCGGCTTAAATCAGTTCTAACCTGTTTAAAATTAGGCTTGAGTGGATTTAAGCGAAACCCCTTTTGCACCTTCCCTGATTGTAAACTCGTTAAAAAAGCAGTTGCTTCTTCACCAAGCAGCTGCTGATATTTTTCAATAAACTTTACTGGTAAATTCAAGAGTGGTCCTCCTTGGTCAATGATTTTTTCAAACTAAAAATCAAATAGATGTTGCTCAATAAAAATCCAAACAATTCATAAATCAGTAAGCCCAAATAACTATTACTCTTGAACAAGACTAATCCGAACCAAGAGCCAAAAATCAACCCCAGTCCAGCCAATAAAGCAAAATTTTCCCACTCTTCAAAGATAAAAACCGAAAGTCCTTTTTGTAAGAAACGGGCCTGACGGTAACGGTGGGCGGCAAAAAAACGCCAAAATACTGCTGCCAAGATAAAGCTGATCATCACTAAAACTAAACCAAACAATTCAATCCCATGTGAAGCAATCCAAGTCTTTTGAGAAATAAAAATTTGCTTAGTATGCAGACGTTTGACTTGCACATTTCCTAAAATTGTTGTTAGTGTCTTAGCTTTTAAATTTCTTTTTCCATCAACAATCACCCGAAAATGGCTAACTAGCATTTTTTCCCTTTGTTGTAAACTAGGTATCATAAAAATCTGTTGGTCAAGGCTCGAACTAAATTTATCACCCATCACTCCTAAAACTGGGTAATAATGACCTTCATAATGCAAATAGCTTTGATCTTTAGGTTTATATAATTTTTTTTGCCAATCTTTGCCAACCACTGCCACTGGCAAGTCAGATTTTAAATCCTTAGTCGAAAAAAAACTACCTTTCAAGATGGGAGGGACCGCATAATCACCCTTCCCCCAAAAATAAGTAATTTTTTTATTACGGACTTGAAAATGAACCTGTAAATTTGTCAGTTTTGAGCTATTGCTAAGTTTGTTTTCAAACGCTGCAATTGTTAATTTATCTCTAAATTTAATTTGATAGGCATCTTGTGATAAATTATGGTTATTTAATTGAATAATCAAATCTCTTTCCTGAATTTTGAAAAAGATAAATACACTCAGAAAAGCCAGTAAAGCAGTATATACCATTAACCAGATGCGATTTTTCAAAGCCGATCTACCCGATTTCTATAATTTAATGAATTCCCAAAGCCATTTTGGCATATCTCGTCATTCGATCAATTGTCCATGCCGGTTCCCAAACAAATTTAACATCCACCTGTTTGATTTCTGGAATTGGCTGCAGGGCTCTTTCCACCATCTCTGCTAAAATATCTGTCAGTGGACAGCCAATTGTCGTCAAAGTCATCTTGATTTTGCATAAACCAGCTTGATCCAAATCAACTTCATAAACCAAGCCTAAGTTAACAATATCGATCCCTAATTCGGGATCAACCACATCTTCTAATTTATCAAGGATCTCATCTTTAATTTCTTCTGCCGTTCTTTTTTCAGCCATGATCCTTCTCTCCTTCAATTACTTAAAATATTTCTGAAATTTTTGAGCCATTTCAACGGTTGTTGCATAGGATACTTTATGTTTAGCATTTTGAGTTGTCGTAAAAGTGACCTTTGTTGCATAAGAATGATCTTTGATTCGTTCATAAAAATCCTTAGTTGGCTGATAAGGGACCATTTCATCAGCTGTACCATGCCAAAAATGAACTGGTCGACCAGCAATTTTTTGTGGTTCACGTGATAAATCAATAATTGCTAATTGCTCCAGCTGCGCATCAACATATTTTGGATCTAACTGATCCATTCCAGGCAACTTAGCAATCAGTTGACGTGCAAAAGCTACTGGGCACGGAGATCCCATTAAACAGACAGCTGCAGTAATTTGCGGATAGACCTTCAACAATGCACAAGTTGTAATGCCACCCATTGAGAGGCCACTTACACCAATTTGCTGCCGAGCAATTCCAACTTGGTCTTGATAAGCCTTAACTAAAATTGGAAATTCTTTGACTGAATTGGCAACGATTTGCCAAAATTCAAGAAAATGGCCGTCAGCTGGACCATTAACTTGTCTTTGCCCATGATAAAGGGCATCAGGCAAAATGACCCGAAAGTTTTTCTTAGCCAATTCATAGCCCTGGGTCAAAACTTTTTCCTTGCAACCAGTCCACCCATGATAAAAGAAAACTAACGGCAAGGATTCATTAGCAAGTTCAGCCCTGGTTAATTCCAAGAGAGGAATGCCCTTAACGGCTTTTTGCACAACATTAATCATCTTGTAACCTCCAATTTATGATGTTTACATTATACAACGAAAAACCAAGTAATCTCTAGTAAATAACTAGTTTTTGTGTTATCTTAAAATTCATAAGTTAACGTTTAAATTTAGTGAGGTAAATGTCATGCAACCCAAATTGATTGCTCTTGATCTTGATGGAACAACTCTTAATCCACAAGCTCAAATCACCAGCAAAACCAAAATCGTTCTCAAAAAAGCTCAGGCAGCCGGTCATCTAGTTACAATCGTGACGGGCCGACCATATCGACTATCAGCAAATTATTATGATGAATTAAAATTGAAGACTCCCATGATCAATTTCAATGGTGCACTTGGTCATATTCCACATTTCCATTGGAAAAAAGAATACCAAAAAACTTTTCCGCGCGAAATTATCAGTGAGTTACTTGATCAAAAACAAAAAATTGGCATCAAGGTAATTGCTGCAGAAGCAAAAGAGTCATTACTGATCGACCAACCGCAAAACTTAAAATCAAACTTTTTCCCAGCCCAGGTCAGTGAACAACAGATTTTAAAAAAATCTAGTTTAAAGTCTGATCCTGCCGCAGTGACTTTATTAGTTGAAAAGGCTCAAGAAACTAAAATTGCTCACTGGTTAAAAGCTAGTTTTGGTAGCTATGTTAATGTCGGCGTCTGGGGTGGTGATTCACCAATCATCGAATTAGAACCACATGGAATCGATAAAGCTTTTGGGCTAGCTTATTTAGCTAAGAATTTAGGTATCAAGCGACAAAATATTCTGGCCTTTGGCGACGAACATAATGATCAAGAAATGATTGAATATGCTGGTCTCGGGGTTGTAATGCAAAATGGCACCAGCGCTTTAAAAAAAGCTGCTGATGAGATTACCCCGCTTGACAATGCTCACGATGGCTTAGCAAATTTTTTACAGGAAAAACTCCAATTAGATTGATCAGTTGAAATATTTGGTTTGCCTGAGCGTGATAATAACTTGGGTTAATTTCCTTTTTAAAAAAAGCTCGCTGCTGGCTGATATTGGTGAAATGCAAAACCAATATCAGTTTTTTTATATATTAAAGGACCTGAAATTTAAGCATCTAAACCCAACTGATTTGGGACTTAATACGAGTTTAAAACTTAAATACGCTTATGAAGTAACATAGTAAGTTCAAGAATCATATAAAAAAAGCTCAGCTGAGTCTTATAATTATCAAAAATAGCAATCTCCAATGAATACAATTACAACCCTGAAGAAGATTTAAAAGCTGTTTCAAACAACTGTGAATCAGTGTTTTTTCTTGGAGCGAGCGAAGGAGTCAATCGCAAAATTAAAGCACTTAAACGTAGCTATTACGGATTCAAAAATATCAACCATTTTTATGCCAGAATTTTTTAATTGTAAAATAAAGAAGTCCACTATTCAGAGGACTTCATGGCTCGACCAAGATTGAGGGGAACGCTAAAAAATAATTTTAACCTTTTTACTTAACGACATCACAGTTGAGCATATCCGCATAAGTCTCTCTTCGAATTACTAATTTGGCTTGACCATTTTCACAAAAAACAACTGCTGGACGTGGATTGCGATTGTAATTGCTGGCCATCGTGTAACCATAAGCACCAGTCGAAGGGATCGCCAAAATATCTCCTGGATGCGTATTTGGCAAAGCAGCATCACGAACTAAAACATCTCCGGACTCACAATATTTCCCGACCACAGTCACAACCTGTTCATCCAAAGCTCGGGGTTTAGCAGCCAAAAAAGCTTCATATTTAGCCTGATAAAGCGCAGGGCGAATATTATCACCCATTCCACCGTCAACAGCTAAAAAGTGACAGACGCCTTCAACATCTTTCCGAGAGCCAATTGTATAAAGCGTCGTTGCTGCTTCTCCAGCTAAAGCGCGTCCTGGTTCAATCCAAATTTCAGGGAGTGGTAGCTTAACCGCCTGAATTCTTTTTTTCACTTCTTGAATAATTTTAGTTGTGAATTCTTCTGGTGGCAATGGCTGATCCTCATTGGTATAACGAGTCCCAAATCCACCGCCTAAATTTAAAATCTCCGCTTCAAAATTAAAACGGTCATGCCAATTTTTCAGGAGCTCAACCATTTTATCAGCAGCCATCAAAAAACCGTTGACTGCAAAAATTTGTGAACCGATATGACAATGTACGCCCCGGACCTTCATCCGTGGATTAGCCAGCAACTGCTGCAAAGCCTGATCAGCCTGACCGCTTAAAATGTCAAAACCAAACTTGGAATTTTGTTGACCCGTCGAAATATAACGGTGCGTCTCAGCTTCAATTCCTGGGGCAACTCGCAAAACAACTGGAATCTTTGTTTGCTTGCGAGTTAAAATCTCATCTAAAAAATCAATTTCCTGGAAATTATCGATCACAATACAACCAATTTGGGCATCAACTGCCATTTCCAGTTCCGCCGGTAATTTATTGTTGCCGTGAAATTCAATCATTTTAGCTGGCATGCCGCCCTTTAAAGCTGCATACAATTCACCACCCGACACAACATCACACCCTAATCCTTGACTAGCAACTAACCGATACATTGCTAAGGCCGAAAAAGCTTTACTGGCATACGTCACCCGAAAAGGAACCTTTGCAGTTTCAAAAGCCTGTTTGAAGTGTTTGATTTTAGCTTTGATTTGTTTTACATCATAAGCAATTAATGGCGTGCCAAATTGTTTGACTAATTTTAAAGAATCAACTCCACCAATTTCTAAATGACCTGATTGGTTAATTGCTACCGTATCTGCTAATTTTGTCAACTTCAAACATCCTTTCATTAATTAAAAAAACATTACTTAATAAAAAAAGACCAGGTAATTCTTCCCGGTCACATAACATAACTTGTCTATTTTTCATCACTCTTAAGTACTCCGCCAACACTATAGCGGTTCTTTTGCATCTCATTAAGAATAACGTGGACATGTTCAGCCGGCGCTCCTGTATTTTTAGAAACTGCTTTAGTAACATCTTCCACTAAGTGTTTAAGCTGATCCTGTGAACGGCCAGCAATTAAATCAATATGGACAATTGGCATTCCATTTCTCCTTTAACCTTAATAACAAATTTAAAATTCCATTTACTTTTCATTTCTAATTAAAAATCAGTTTTGACTTTTGATTCAAATGATTCATTGGACAAGTATATTAAACCAGATATAAGATTAGAAAGCAATTAAATTCTCAAAAAAATCCCAAATTTCTTTGGGATAAATGAATTTCTAATCGAATGTTAAAACTGCTATACTAAAAACAGCCGCAGAAACAATTTCACGCTACCAGTTGCTGAGTTTTAAACGACTCAAACAATTGCAGCAGTTTCTAATAACACCGCTGACGTAATCGTACCAGCCTTATCACCTGTCAGTTTCAATTGTTGATTTTTCGAATTAACATCAAGTTTCATTTTTTCATCAAGATAGGTTCGACTGTAATCTTTGATCAAAAAGGTCATAAAATTAGCAGATAATGGTAAATTATAATCATGCAGATCCAGACCATCTTCTGCAATCAATACTCGAAATCCAGACGTTAAAGCACAAGTTCCGACCCGTGAAAATTGACCTACACCATCATCAAAGTCTAACAGCAAATGTTGCTGTTTAGTTGGATCAAGCTGTGCCTTGATTTTGGCTTGTGCAGCTGGAGTAACAGTCAAATACATAAAATCAGCTCCTCTCTAGTTGGTTCAAATTAAGTGTGACATTAAAAGTAACTCTTGACAATTTTTTTGCTTATAACAGTGTTTTTGGAAGGTGATCGATTTGAATAAGACTTTTTTAACGGCTGGCGAGTTTTGTCTCCCACTAAAAGCTGGCTGGTTGCAATGTGACATTCGTCAGCAGCTTTTACCTGAAACTACGGATTTGATCATAACTGAATTAAATCCGCACAATTTGCAGATCTTACAGCAACCATTGCCAAGCCAGCTTCAGATCTGGTTAAGCTATGATTTGCTGAATTTATTGCAAAAAATGAAGCGTTTTGAACTATTCACTTATAACTGGAAAAACTTTAAGCTGCTGCCAAATGGCTATCCACAATTTTGGGGTACCACAACGATTACGGCCTACGCTAATGATGATTCTCGCTTTGGTTCATTAGCTCTCCTATTGGAACAAAACCAACAGCGAATTGGCTATTGTCGACATATAGCTTTTGCGGGCTCGCATAAAAAGCGGATTAAACGTTGGCAAAAGGCCTTTCGCCATGCTCAAATTAATTATTTGCTGCTCGATCAAACAATGACAGCTTTACCAACAGTTGATCACTTTACCAGTGAAGCTAGCCTCCTCCATCATTGGGAGAAATATTTGAATCATCACCCTCAGGCCATATTCTTAGCCTTAAGTCCTTGGAATCCCGAACGGATTGGCCGCTATGCTGCTTTATGTCAAGCTCATCAGCGTCAATTATTTCTCCAACCGGCTTTTGGTAAATTGCTTGACTGGTTTGCACCACGCAAGTACCAGTGGCAGCCAGCCAGTTCAGCTAAGCAACAAGATTCGCTGCCACCAGCTGAAGTTTGGCAAATCAGTGACTATCATTCAGCCACTGCCAAGCAAGTTTGGCTTGATCCTGCAATTGATCCAACTTTGTCAGTTAGTAATTGGCAAAATAACGGCTTACGAATGATTACTCCACCGTTGACGTCAACAATCATTGCAGCTTGGCAAAATGAACTGCAAGCTGAAATTGAATTCATTTAAGCAGCTCTTTTAACAATGAAGATTCTTTCAATTTAAACAAGTGACCAAAATTAATCGGCTGAGAAAAAACCTCTCAGCCGATTAACAATCTACTTTAAATATTTAGCAAAAAATGCACCAACTTTTTGCCGATATAAAGTCGGATGTTCATAATAAGACATTGCATGACTGGCATGCGGAACGACCCAGATTTTTTTGGGTCCAGCACTCGCGTGATAGTTTTGATAAACCATTTTGGTTGGAACAAAGGTGTCTTTAGCTCCATGAATGAAAAAGGTTGGCAAATGATTATGCTTTAACTGGTCGACTGCACTGGCATGACGAAAATCAAAACCAGTTTGCTGTTTTGCTACCAATGCAGCGGTTGTAATTAGTGGCTGTGAGGGCAAATTGAACTGTTGCTTTAGTTCATAGCTTAACTCGGCTTGAACACTCGAGTAGCCACAATCTTCGACAATTGCTTTAACCTGTGACGGCAACTTTTGCCCACTGGTCATCATAACTGTTGCGCCTCCCATGCTGACGCCGAATAAACCAATCTGTTGCTGATGGCCTTTCTTTTTGAGCAAGCGCTTGATCCATTTAACATAGTCCAAGCGATCTTCCCAACCAAAGCTAATATACTGGCCCTCACTTCCCACCGAGCCGCGGTCATCAGGTGCCAGCACATTATAGCCTAATTGATGGAACATCCGGATATAACTAGCCATATAAAGATGATTTTCCCGATAGCCATGAGCAACAATAATCGTCTTTTGACTTTTATGCGGAGCTGCCAAATAAATAGCATGCAGCTGCAAATGCTGATTAGCAGCTTGCTGATACCAGTTTTCCTGTAGCTGCTGACCTAACCAGCGCTGATCAATCTTTAATTGCTGTCTTTTTTTGGCCTTAAGACTAGTCAGCGGATTCAGTCGCGGCTGAGGTTCAAATGCGTAATTATATAAATAATAACTAGCTGCTCCAATTATTCCAACTAATAAAACCGCTAAAAAAACTAAACTCCAAATAAGACGACGAAATTTCTTTGACTTCAAAAAATCAACTACCTATCTGTTTTAATTATAAAATTGGTGACAACAGCCGCGAAAAATATTGTTTAAACTTCAACCAGCGTGACGCCGCTTTAAAATCAGCTAAAGTCAGCTTTCTTGAATGTTTAACATCTTCTGCGAAAGTTGCTTGCATTTGTTGACTGAATTCTCGATCGTATAAGAATGCATTTGATTCAAAATTCAATTTAAAACTGCGATAATCCATATTAGCTGAACCAACTGAAGCAATCTTTCCATCTGCAACCATCGTTTTAGAGTGTAAAAATCCCTTTTCATATTGATAGATTTCAACTCCATTTTCCAATAAGGCATGTGCGTAATACTGTGTTGCTCGATATACAAATGGATGATCTGGCATTGATGGAATCATAACTTTAACTTTTACTCCTGAAAAAGCTGCTAGACATAACGCCTCATACAATGAATCATCAGGAATCAAGTAAGGAGTTTGAATTAGGACTTCTTTATGAGCGTCACTAATCATTTTAATATAGCCTAACTTGATTTTTTCAACCTCGCTTTCAGGACCGCTGGAAACAATCTGAATGCTTGCTTGACCTTTAGGAGCACTCAAAGGAAAGTAGCTTTCTTGATAAGTCATTTTTTTCTCTTTGACAGTTGCATTCCAATCCATAAAAAATCGAGACTGCATCGCAATTACGGCATTACCTTCGATCCGAATATGGGTATCCCGCCAATAACCGAATTTAGGATCGCGACTTAAATATTGATCACCAACATTAAAGCCACCAATATATCCAATCTTGCCATCAATGATTACTAATTTGCGGTGATCACGATAATTTAACCGGAAGTTGGGAAAGGAACGATATGAACCAAAGAAAGGCTCCGCAAAGCCACCGAGTTCCTCTAACCGCTTAAAGAATTCATGAGTCGTTCCTCGCGATCCAAAGCTATCATAAATAACGCGAACCTTAACACCCTGGGCAGCTTTTTTCTCCAATAGTTCCCGCAATTGATTGCCAATTTGATCGTTATAAAAAGTATAATATTCGATATGCACATGATCCTTGGCTGCTTCAATATCTTGAAAAAGCTGTTGAAATTTCTGCTTTCCATCAGTTAACAGTTCAACCTGATTATGTTTGGTCAAAATCGCATGATCCGTCTCTAAGAAAAAGTGAACCATTTCGCGCGCTGAATGACTTAGCTCATCTTCTGGCAGAAGATCCTTTTCATGCCATTGCTCTTTTTGTAACTCAACCAGTTGATCAAGTCCCATTTGCTGCTGCGAGCGAATGTCATAAATGTCATCGCGTGATAATTTTTTGCCGACAAACAAATACATAATAAAACCAACAATTGGCAAAAGCAGCAAGACTAATAACCAAGCCCAAGTAGCAGCAATGTCCCTTTTTTCCTTAAATACCGTAATAATAGCTACGAAAATGTTTAAAATAAAGATGATTTTTACTAATAAGGCAATCAAATGCAATTAAAATCCCCCTTAAAAGAAACTCTTAATTGCTAGTTTACTCTTTTAGCTGAAAGTTGTCATTTTCTTAAATCAAGATTAGCTAATTGACTTTTGCCAAACCAGCGCTGATTGATTTTTTCCAGCGTGCCATTTTTAGCTAAAACCTGCAAACCATGATTGATCTTTTTCCTTAACGTGACGTCGTCTTTTCGCATTCCAACTGCGAAATCTTCATGAGGAAAACCAATCACTAATTTACGATAACTAGCCGCATCGGCCTGATGCTTGATATAGTAATCAGCATAAACACTATCAATCAACAATCCTTGAATTCTTCCATCGTTCAAATCCATAAAAGCGTTATTAAATGAATCATACTGAACCGTATGGGCAACATATTGCTTTAACAATTGTGGTGAATTTTCAAATGAATCATATCCAGAAGACCCACTTTGCAAGCCAAGCGTTTGGCCTTTCATTTTAGCTGCTGAAGTGATACCAGCTTTTTTCTTAGTAACTAAAATTTGCTGATTCTTCAGATATGTCCGGCTAAAAGCAACCGTTTTTTCCCGGGCAGCATTTTTGGTATAGCCATTCCAAATCAGATCGATCGTACCATTTCGTAATTCCGTTTCTTTCATTGACCAATCGATCGTTTGAAAATCGACCCTGATTCCGTATAATTTAAAAACAGCTTTGGCCAAGTCAATATCATAACCAACTAAGCGGCCGCTTTTTTGACGAAAGCCCATTGGAACAAAACTATCATCTAATCCAACAATTACTTTCTTACTTTTTTCAATTTTTGGCCAAGTATCAGTTGTATTAGCCCGCTGTTTAACATTCGTGCAACTGGTCAGCAAAAAAATGCTGCCTAATAGCACCAAACTGAACAAGATCCTGATAAATTTTTTTTCTTTCACTTTAGTCGCTCCTTGATTCAATCAAACAGTTCATTGTTTTTGCGGTTCAATTTTAAATGTCTGATCAGCAATTTGTTGCGCAAATTCCCAATCATGGGTAACTACGATCTGGGTCATGCCAGCGGCTTTCAATTGGAGAATGATTGCTTTAACTTTGTCGCGCAGACCTGGATCAAGGGCCGAAGTCGGTTCATCATAGCAAAGAATCTTTGGTTTCATCGCCAATGCCCGCGCAATTGCGACTCGTTGCTTTTGACCACCTGATAATTGATAAGGATAAAGATCAGCTTTATCAGCTAAAGAAAGTTTAGTTAACAACTCCCTGGCGGCTTCAACTGCTGTTTGATTCGACTCTTTCAGTGCTAATTTAGGTGCCAGGGTAATATTTTCCAAAACTGTTAAATGGGGAAAAAGTTGAAAATCTTGAAACACGACGCCAATAACAGCATCATTATTCCGGCTAGCAATTGGATCAAAGGGTTGACCATCAAGTAGCATCTGACCTTTGTCTAATCTTTCTAAGCCGCTGATACAACGCAAAAGGGTTGTTTTGCCACCACCAGATTGACCAACCACACATAAAATCTGACCATCTTGAATTTTGAGACTTAAATTTTTCCAAACGATCCGCTGATTAAATGATTTAGTAATGTTTTTTAATTCAAGCATCTTTTGGTTCCTCCTTATTTCCAATAACTATAATGCTGTTCACATTTGCGCAACACGAATGTTAAAACAGCCGTCATCAATAAGTAAATGATCCCAACCAGAACCAGTGGAACCAAAGTCACATCACGACTTGTTGCAACATTGCCGGCCCGTAGCAAATCGCCCAACCCGATTACATAAACCAGACTGGAATCTTTAACTAAATTTATTACTTCATTTCCAATTGATGGTAAAACGATTTTTACTACTTGCGGTGTCACAATCTTTCTGATCGTTTGCCAATAGGTCAAGCGTAAAACTTTAGCACTCTCATACTGTCCTGGATCAATCGATTGTAATCCCCCGCGAAAAATCTCAGCAAAATAAGCCGTGTAATTTAAAATAAACGCAAATAATGCTGCTGGATAACGCTCTAAGGTAAAACCAATCATTGGTAAACCATAAAAAACAAAAATTAACTGTAACAGCAAAGGTGTTCCTCGCATTAACCAAACATACAAGCGCAAAACAGCTTTAAAAGGTCGAAATCTAGACGTTAATCCCAAGCCAACGATCAAACCAAGTGGCAAGGCTCCAAGTAGTGTCCAAAAAAAGATCGATAAAGTCATTCGGGCTCCACTTAACAGTGATGGTAAAATCTGTAAAATATATTCCATTTCTTCACTCCCCTTAATCTAAAAAAAGCCCTCTTAGATCATCTGATCTAAGAGGGCGAAAATCGCGGTACCACCTCATCTACTCTGACAATTCACACTGTCAGACTTAGCGAGTTTTAAAACTCCAAGATAACGGTTAAACCGGATAAGTCTACTAAAAGTTCAATTTATCAGCCAGCAAATGTGGTTCATTTTAAAATTTTTCAGCTTTGCACCTACCAGCTGATCTCTATCAAGAATTTTAAAACTACTCTTTTGCTCATTGCCTTTAAAACCAATTATATTAAATTCATTATATTACTTTTTCCTAAACCATAAACCAATTTTTTTAAAAAAGTTTGATTTTTTTTCTTCCGTCAGCTCCATCAACGGAATCGTCTCACCTTCCAAGCGCCGAGCAATATCTCGATATCCCTGAGAAGCCTTATTATTTTCACGTAAAACAATTGGTTCTCCTTGATTGGAACTGCTGATAACCTGATCATTGTCGACCACGATTCCTAACAATTTGATTGATAAATGTTCGGTGATCTCATCAACTGTCATTGCCCGGCCATCATCCATTAAGTTAGGCCGTATCCGATTAATAATCAGTTGCGGTGACTCACTCAAATCATACTTTTCCAATAACCCGATTACACGATCTGCATCGCGAACCGCTGAAATTTCAGGTGTTGAAACGACAATCGCCATATCAGCTCCAGCAACCGCATTAATAAAGCCTTGTTCGATGCCCGCCGGACAATCAAGTAAAACATAATCAAAATCTGGTTTTAATTCATCAACCAGCGCTTTAACTTCTTCAGGTTTCAAAACACTTTTATCAGCATTTTGAGCAGCCGGAAGCAGGTAGAGTTTATCCTCAAATCGCTTATCTTTAATCAAAGCTTGGTGCAACTTAGCTCTACCTTCAACTACATCAACAATATCGTAAATAATTCGATTATCAAGCCCGAGAATAACATCCAGGTTTCTTAAACCGATATCTAAGTCAACTAAACAAACTTTCTTACCTAAAAGTGCCAAGGCAGTTCCTAAGTTAGCGCTAGTTGTGGTTTTACCGACTCCACCTTTACCAGAAGTAATCACGATTGCTTTTCCCATTGTTATTGTCCCCCCAATTTTGAAAACAGCTTGGGTCTGATTTGCTTAATTTGTGACCTCTTCGTATAATCCAAAACATGCAGGTCATTAACATAGGCTACTGTTTCCTGATCAGCAACTAATTTTTCTTGCGAAATAATTGCAATAGCATCTGAAATCCTAATTTGCTGTGACTGATGAAAGTCTCCAGCAATAATTGCTTCTGGATCATTAGGAAAACCAGCATGAACGATTCCCGCACTTTTCCCCATTAAAAAGACACTACCACTGACTTGCAAGATTCCACCTTGATGAAGATCACCAATAAATAAAACATCACCCATAATCACTTTTGTTTGACCATTGCGAATAACACTGCCATCA
Organism: Liquorilactobacillus vini DSM 20605; assembly: GCF_000255495.1. Classification (GTDB taxonomy): domain Bacteria; phylum Bacillota; class Bacilli; order Lactobacillales; family Lactobacillaceae; genus Liquorilactobacillus; species Liquorilactobacillus vini. The sequence continues at coordinate 26,799 of NZ_AHYZ01000130.1, read as the reverse complement.
AGATGCAAACTTTTTTTATTAACCATTTCATAAGCTTCAAGCTTAGAAATAACATTTGCTGCAAACTTGTGAATCGAAAAAAGTGGATATTTTTCAACAATCGCTTCGATTGCCTTTTTTTCAGTTGCACTTAATAAACGATCACCAGTCAAAATGTCAAATGATACTGGTTGGTCAACTGCTGACAATTGCCCACTTTTTAAGCCAGCGAAAAGTTCCTGCAATTCTGTTAAAATGTTAGCAAAACTGCTAGTTGTTTTTAATGTGATCTCATACCCTTCATTATGCCCCTTTAACACCACATTCTGCATTATTAGACACTCCTATTCCCAGAAAATTCTTCAAAGAATTTCTTTAATGGCCAATATAGGATTACTAAAGCTGCTAAGTTATAAGCTAAAGTAGGTCCCAGAGTTTCACCGATAAATTCAGATAAGGAAACGCTGGTATAGGAAATAGCAAAAAAGATTCCATAAAACAACGTTGTAATAACTGTGATATCGATTAAACATATTAATAATACCACAATAAAGGACGGGGTTAAAAAACGATACATCAGGTTTGTCAAATAAACAATCAACGGTAAGATCATGAACATCGGACCGATAATTCCAGTGTAATAAATATCAAAAATCAAACCAGCAATTACTGCCCATAAATATGGATGATCAATTTCACCAAAACAAAGCGCCATCACAAGCCAAACAACAAATAATCGGCTTTCAATCATTGAGTTTGGGCGAAAAAACTCAGCGGCAAATAAATTGCTGAAAATCCCGTCAAGTAAAAGTGTCAGTAATAATCCAAGCGGAAAAAAGTACCGCATTTTTGAGATTCTCATACTTGTCACCCTCTAATCAATTCTTTTGGCAACCGATACAATCTGCAAATCAGATAGATCTGCTGCCGGTTTGATCAAGACTGTTGAAGATAAGCCATACTCATCCTTTTTAACTTTAACAACTTTGCCAACTAACAAACCTTCAGGAGAATTACCACCCAGTCCTGAAGTAACTACTTCGTCACCCTTGTTAATTTTTCTTTGGGATGTAATTTGTCCCATCGTTAACAAATTAGTTTTTTTACTATAGCCAGTGATCAGTCCATTGACTGCTCCAGATTTTGCTAAAACTTGAGTTGCAAATTGATCAGCACTGCTGTTATTGTTGCTGATCAATTCAACTTTACTAGTTGAAGCATTGACTTCCGTGACTCGGCCAATCAAACCATGTTGCGATACTACTGCTTGATTCTTCTTAATTCCGGCTAATGAACCTTTACTAATGATAATTTGGTTTTGCCAAGACGAAGGCGTTCTAGCTGTTACTGCAGCTGTCGTTAGTTTAAAATCAGTTAAGCTATTTTTTAAATTTAATTCACGCTTTAACTTTTTATTCTCACGTTTTAAGACCTGATTTTGAACTTCATGCGCTGCCAAACTATCAACTTTCTTTTTTAGAGTTTGGTTTTCACGATAAGTATTCAACAATTCTGACACTGAATTACCAGTATCTTTTAAGCCATTAATTGGAACTCCTACTACTCGATCAACTAAATTAACTGCACCATTCCCCACTTGTTGGATAAACGTCGGAGTTGATCGATTATTTCTGACAACAATCGAAAAAGCAATCAACGTAAAGCCAATAATAATTGTAACTAAAATGATTATTAATCGTTTGTTGAAAAAAAACCTTTGCATAGTCTCCTCCATTTGATGAAAACGCATCAAAAATTAAGAGGCTGGTGACGAACCCCAACCTCCCAATTAATCCTGCCAGCAAATACTGACATTATTTTTTCTTCATAACATTGATACTCTTCAAAGATTCCCCTGTCCCAACTGCTACACAATCTAACGGCTCAGATGCAATAAAGACTGGTACTTTGGTAGCATCAGAAATGACTTCTGGCAAATGCCGTAATTGGGCACCGCCACCAGTCAAAACAATACCATGATCAATGACGTCAGCTGCAATTTCTGGAGAAGTTTCCTCTAAAGTTTCTTTAATTGCACTGATAATTTCCTGAATAACTTCCTGAATTGCCTTAGCAACATCAACTGCGTCAATTTCAATCGTTTTAGGCAAGCCAGTTACCAAATCACGTCCGCGAATCGTTTGTTTGTCAATTTCCGAAGCTTTGCTAATTGAAGCTGAAGCCGCATCAATCTTTAATTGTTCAGCCGTCCTTTCACCAATTAATAAATTAAAATGTTGACGAACATATGAAGCAATTGATTCGTCCAGCTTGTCGCCAGCCATTCTGATTGACCGGCTTGAAACGATTCCACCTAATGAAATCGTCGCTACATCAGTTGTACCGCCACCAATATCGACTACCATACTGCCGGTTGGATCCATAACTGGTAAGCCAGCACCGATCGCAGCCGCAAATGGTTCTTCAATGACATAAGCATCCCGCGCTCCAGCTACTCGGGTTGCATCAATTACAGCTCTTTTTTCAACTTCAGTAACCCCACTTGGAACACAAACCATTACATATGGTTTACCCGCTCGATGACCAAGTGCTTTATCAATATAATATTTCATCATTGCGACAGTTGTATCATAATCTGCAATTACGCCATCTTTCATTGGCCGAATTGCAACAATGCTAGCAGGTGTTCTACCAATCATTGCACGTGCTTCTGATCCAACTGAAACGATTTCACCAGTTTTAGTATTTTTCGCTACAACTGAAGGTTCTCTTAATACAATTCCTTTTCCTTCAGCGTAAACGATTGTATTGGCTGTTCCTAAGTCAATTCCAATGTTCTTTGTTCCAAATCCGAACACTATTTTTCATCCCTTCACAAATTGCCTTTTCTATTATTTGGGCATTAATTACAATAAGCTAATTATATCATACCTTGATCAACAGCGTTCAGACAAATTAACTCTACTTTTAAAATACCTGATTTATTTTCAATGTAAACAAAAAAATTTATTCTTAAACATTATTTAAATCATCAACTAAAACATTAACTGCTTGTTGACCATTTTTTCCAGCTGCTATTAAAAATTTCACTTGCTGCCCCGGCTGTAAAGTTTTAAATCCAGTAGTTTGAATTGCCGAGAAATGAACAAAAATGGCAGCAGCTGGGTCATCATCAGGAGTAATAAAGCCATAGCCCCTTGCTTGATTAAAAGAATTAACCTTTCCAGTCAACATAATTTTTCATCCCCATTCACAGGTACTATCAAAAGTCTAACATACTGCTCTTAGTCTCACAAGTTATCCGATGAAAAGAAACGAGTCTCAAGAATGAACTTATTCAGTTATTTAATCTAATAAGCGTTCTTCTTGGAAGCTCAAGTATGTTAATGAACCAACAATCAAATGATCTAAGAGTTGAATTCCCATAAGGTCCCCGCATTTTTTTAAGCGGTTCGTTAAATTCAAATCATTAGTCGAAGGTGTTGGATCACCACTTGGATGATTATGAACAATTATTAAACGAGCAGCAGAATAACGTAAAGCAAAGTTAAAAATCTCACGGGGATGAACAGTCGCACCGTCTAGCGTCCCGCGAAAAATAACTTTTCTTCCTAAAACCTGATTTTTGGTATCTAAAACCAAAACCAGTAAGACTTCCTGTTGAAGCATCCCCAATTCTTCAATTAATTGTTGGCCTAAACACTGACTGCTAGTGACCCGTCCTAAAGTAAACTTAGGACGTTTTTCAATGCGGCTGGCCAATTCACACAAAACCTTGCCCTTCCAAGTAACAGTTTGATCTTTAAAAAGCAACTTCCATTCATGCTCAGAGAAGTATTTCAACTGACGCAAATCAAATTCCTGGTCACATATTTCATTGAGTTGCTGTAAAGAAATCGACAAGTTCAAAATTTTATTTAAAGTTAAATATAAGAGTTCTTGATCCGTTAAAGCTGCTGGTGAAAAGGTTTTAGCCTTATGCAAAATTTTAGGTAGCGATGTTGTTTCATTCATGAAAAATCCCCCTTTAAAATTTAAATACGCAAAATTTTAAAGGAAACGGGCTTTAAGCTTTAATATAAGCACAAACTGCTGATAAATCCGGTAAAATAGCACGCGCTAGCTTTTGAGTCTCATTAGTTGGCCGAAGCAAATCTGGCACCATAATTGCCGGCAGTTGCGCATGATGGGCAGCTTTAATTCCATTGACAGAATCCTCAAGAACCAAAACTTGTTTGCGAGCTGGTGATCCAGCTATTTCCCAAGCTTTTCGAAAAATATCTGGTGCTGGCTTAGAATTTTTTACATCTTCACCAGAAATTAGATGTGCAAAATTATTGTCCAAATTGGAACTATGTAAAAAAAGCTCAATTGCTTGGCGATCATTGCTAGAAGCTAGAACTTGCATAATTCCTTGATTTCGTAAATATTGTGACAGTTCACGAAATCCTTTTTTTAAGGGTAGACCATTTTGCTTAATCATTTTAAAAACATTTTGGTGACTCAATTCAATAAATTTCTCAATTAACTGACGATTGCCATAATCGCGAGTCATTTTATCAATCATTCTCTTAGTTCCTGAACCAATATATTGCCGGTAATAAGCAAATGAAAAATCCATTCCTAACTCTTTGGCAGCTAATTGATTACCCTTAAAATAGACCCTCTCCGAATCAAAAACTAAACCATCCATATCAAAGATCACTAATTTTAATTTCAATTTGCTTGTTTCCTTTCTAATCTGTAAAATAATGACGGACTTCCGAGATAAAATACAACGATCCACAAATCAATAATAGATCATCACTTGACATCAGCCTGATAGTTTTGACTAAAGCCACCCGCCAATCAGACTGAAAACTCATTTCCTTTTTGAAGGCCATGATTGATTGTAAATCGGCAAGCTGACGTGGTGCAACAAAGTTAGTTCCAATGATTTCAACGTTTGGAAGTTTTAATAATTCAGCCAACATGGGCTTAGGCTGCTTATCAGCCAGAATTGAAACAATTACATAAACTTTTTTTCTTTAAAATAAGTCTGTAAAGTTTGTCTAAGTTGAATAAACGCTGCCAAATTGTGAGCGCCATCTAAAACGATTAATGGCTCCTGATTAACTAACTCAAACCTGCCCGGCCATTTAGTTTGAGCTAAAGCCGCTTTGATCTCTTTAATCTGCCATTTTAAATGCAACTGCTTAGCCACAAGTAAAAAAGCGCTGAGACTTAAAGCAGCATTGGCTGGTTGAAAACTACCCAGCAATGACAACTGCAAGTTAGTTAATTTTTCATCAAAACCTTGATAGTTGATTATTTCTCCCCACTTTTGTGATGGGAAAGTTGCAATTGTGAAATCCTTGCCTAACTGATAAAGCGAAGAATCAGTCTGTTGAGCTTTTCGCTTAATAACAGTCAAAGCAGTGGCTGGCAGCTCACCAACCACAACTGGACGATGGGGCTTAATAATCCCTGCTTTGTGATCGGCAATTTCAGCCAATGTTTTGCCTAATAATTTAGCATGATCATGGGCAACCGTTGTAATCACTGAAACTAGCGGATCAATAACATTGGTTGAATCAAATTTGCCACCAATCCCGACTTCGATGATGGCAATGTCTGGTTCCTTGGCAGCAAAGTACAAAAACATTATTGCTGTTATAATTTCAAATTCAGTTGGTCCGCCTTCTTTAGCTGCCAGCTGCGCAACGATCGGTTGAATTTGTCTAACCAGCTCAACTAACTCTTGGTCACTGATCATTTGACCGTCAAAAGTAATTCGGTCATTAAATTTAATCATAAAGGGAGAAGTAAACGTCCCAACATGCAATCCCTGATTCAAAAACAGTTCTCGCAAAAAAGCAACCGTTGAGCCCTTGCCATTAGTCCCAGTTACATGGATCGAACGAAACTTTTGCTCTGGATGGCCTAATTTTTCTGTCAATAAACGCATCCGGTCCAGTTGTGGACTCTTTTTAAATTTTGTCCGACCATGAATGAAATTTAAAGCTTCTTGATAAGTCGTGACTTTTTTGATTTGCAATTCAACTCACCTTTCATCAATTCTCCTTACATTCTATCCTAAACAGTTATTAAAAAAAATAAGTCTGGATAATTTTCCCTGATAATCACAAAAAAAACAAGGGAATGTTTAAATTTTCCCTTGCCTACTTAACTGTTTATTTGGCTGATTGGTTATTTTAGCCAGCTTGTAAATCCTTGATTCGTTGCTTAGCCGCCGCTTCTTTAACTTGATATTCAGTCAATTTGGCTTTTTGCTCAGCAACAACTTTTTCTGGCGCTTTAGCAACAAAGTTTTGATTGGCTAATTTCTTCTTGGCCCGTTCAACTTCACTAGCAAATTTAGCTGCTTCTTTTTGCATTCGCTTGATTTCTTCATCAAGATCAATCAAATCTGCCAGTGGCAAATAAACTTCCGCTCCACTGATTACTGAGGTTAGCGATAGTTTTGGTGCTTTGACATCGGAAGCAATGGTTAATTTACGAGGATGACAGAAGCGATCAATATAATCTTGATTATCTTCAAAAATTTGTTTAGTTGTTGCAGACGTTGTTTTAATCAAGATTTCAATTGCACTCGATAATGGCGCATTAACTTCTGCACGACTATTGCGGACAACTTTAATCAACTCAATCAAATTTTGCATTTGCTTTTCAGCGGTTGGATCAGTATATTCTGGATGAACTACCGGATAAGCTGCTGTTACCAAAGATTTACCCGTATGCGGCATCGTCAGCCAAATCTTTTCTGTAACAAACGGCATAATCGGATGCAACAAGCGTAAAGTCTGATCAAGTACGTAACACAAGATATGTTGCGTCTTATTTTTTAGTGCCTGATCGTTGCCATTTAAATCTTGTTTTGACATTTCAATATACCAATCACAAAAATCATTCCAGATGAAATTGTATAGCGTCCGACCAGCCTCGCCAAATTCGAAACCGTCAAACAAACGAGTTACCTCACTAATCGTCTGATTCAAACGGCTAATGATCCATTTGTCAGCTAGCTTCCAAGTAGTTTTAGCAGGTAAGGTTGCTGTTGTATCATCAGCTAAATTCATAATTACAAAGCGACTGGCATTCCAAATTTTATTAATAAAGTTCCAAGCAGCATCCATCTTTTTATAACTGAAACGCACATCTTGACCAGGTGCCGAACCATTTGACAAGAACCAACGCAAAGCATCAGCACCATATTTATCAATGACATCCATGGGATCAATTCCATTGCCAAGTGATTTGCTCATCTTGCGCCCCTGTTCGTCGCGAATCAAGCCATGAATCAAAACATGTTTAAAGGGACGGCGACCAGTAAATTCCAAACTCTGGAAAATCATTCGAGAGACCCAGAAAAAGATGATATCATAACCGGTTACTAAAGTATCGGTTGGAAAATAGCGTTTATAATCCGCAGCATTTTCATTTGGCCAACCCATTGTAGAAAATGGCCATAAAGCACTCGAGAACCAGGTATCCAAAACATCTGGATCTTGTTTCCAGTTTTCAGGATCTTTGGGAGCTTCTTCGCCAACGTAAACTTCACCAGTTTTTTTATGATACCAAGCTGGAATTTGGTGTCCCCACCAAAGCTGCCGCGAAATTACCCAATCATGAACATTTTCCATCCATTGCGTGAAAGTTCCTTCAAAACGTGGTGGTACAAAATCTACCCGATCAGCCGTTTGTTGGTTTTTTAAGGCTGCTGCTGCCAATGGTTTCATTTTAACAAACCACTGGGTTGAAAGACGAGCTTCAACTTGAACGCCGGTTCGTTCTGAATGACCAACACTATGCACAATTGGCTCAATCCGCAATAAATATCCCTGATCTTTTAAGTCACTGACCATGACCTTACGTGCTGCAAAGCGATCAAGTCCTTGATACTTGCCAGCATTTTCATTCATTGTAGCATCTTCGTTCATTGTATTGATCCGCTCTAAGTTGTGACGATTACCAACCCCAAAATCGTTAGGATCATGGGCTGGGGTAATTTTAACCATTCCCGTTCCAAATTCTGGATCAACATAATCATCAGCAATAATTGGAATATGGCGCCCCTGCAATGGTAAAACCAGCATTTTGCCAACCAGCGACTGGTAACGCTGATCACTTGGATTGACCGCAACTGCCACATCACCCATCATCGTTTCCGGACGCGTGGTAGCAATTTCGATATAATGTTCACCCTGATACGTATCTTTTGGATCCAAAAATGGATATTTAACATGATAAAAGGCACCTTTAACGTCTTTATGAATCACTTCAATATCTGATAAGGCAGTCCGAGCTTTTGGATCCCAATTAATAATATACTCGCCTCGATAAATCAGGCCCTTTTTGTATAGTGCGACGAAAACACGGCGGACTGCTTGCGACAAACCATCATCTAAGGTAAAACGCTCACGATCATAGTCCAGCGAAAGACCTAACTTTGCCCATTGCTGATGAATAATATCAGCATATTCTTTTTTCCATTTCCAGACAGTCTCGACAAATTTATCACGGCCCAAATCATAACGCGAAATTCCCTGTTTGGCCAAGCGGGCTTCCACTTTAGCCTGGGTGGCGATTCCCGCATGATCCATTCCCGGGAGCCATAACGTATCATAACCCTGCATTCTTTTTTGCCGAATAATCATATCTTGCAAAGTTGTATCCCAAGCATGACCCAAATGCAACTTTCCAGTAACATTGGGTGGTGGAATAACCACCGAATAGGGTTTAGCTTGCTGATTACCACTTGGTCGGAAAAGTTTTTCAGCCAACCAACTTTGATAACGACCTGTTTCAACCTGTTTAGGATCATATTTAGTCGACATTTTGCTTTGACTTGTCATCTGATTTTCCCCCTTTGATTCTTTGAGCAATTTCGAGTGCAAAAAAAGCCGTCCTAAATAGGACGACTTAGCCGTGGTACCACCTAAATTGAGTCTTTGACTCCACTTGAAAAGTTAACGAAAACCAAGTTCCGGCCGGGCCTACTAACTTCAATCCGGCGGCTAACGAGCTACAATTAAATACTAACTAGAAAGCCTCACACTAAACGGCTTCTTCTCTGACTAGTTAGCGTATTTAAAACTCTCGATCATTGCCTTTAAACGTAATCATAGCCTGAAACGCCCAGCTCGTCAAGCTATTTTACAATAATTGACTGAAACTCGGATCTTCTTCAGCCAAAAAGGTCTCGCCAACTTTAATTTCACTGATTTTAATACCTGCCAGCGCCCGCTCAAGCAAGCCATTAACATCTAAATGGCTTTCATACTGCCGAGTTCGATCCAATCGCGGTTTAGTTTTAGGTGCTGGTGGAGCAAAAATTGTACAGCAATCTTCAAACGGCATGATCGACAAATCAAAAGTACCAATTTTTTGGGCAATATCAATAATTTCATTTTTATCTAAAGAAACGACTGGTCGCAAAACTGGCAAATTGGTTACGTCATTGATTGCAACCATGCTTTCAAGAGTCTGCGAAGCAACCTGACCAATCGATTCACCATTAAAGATTGCCAAATTCTGGCGTTTCTGTGCAACTAATGCTGCCAAACGCAACATAAAGCGCCGTTGCACGGTCATTAAATAACCTTCAGGCACGTCATGTTTGACTGTTTCTTGGATCTCGGTAAATGGTACCTCAATAAATTTGATACTACCACTAAAGACAGCCAGTTTAGCCGTCAATTCTTTTGCCTTGTTCAACGCTTGCTGACTAGTATACGGCGGACTGAAAAAATGGATCATTTCCAAATCGACACCGCGTTTCATAGCCAAATAGCCAGCAACCGGTGAATCAATCCCACCAGAAATCATTAATAAACCCTTGCCAGCCGTGCCAACCGGCAAACCACCAGCCCCCTCAATTTTCTGACTTGAAAGAAAAATTCCGTTTTTTCTGATTTCAACTCGCAAAATCAAATCAGGTTCTTTCATTTTAACTTTGATTCCAGGAAAACTATCCAAAATTACGCCACCTAAAAGATCGTTCATTTGATTAGTATCGTATTGGAAATCATGATCTGAACGGCGAGTATTGATCTTAAAAGTCATTCCTGGTTTAAATTGTTCCTTGACCATTGCAATGGCTGTTTCTTTGACGGCCTTTAAATCACGTTCAACTCTGATCGAAGGCGAAAAATTTTGAATTCCAAAAACTTTTTGCAAACGTTCGATCACTGGCTTAGCAGCCGTGCCATGCAGCTGAACATGCATCCGATCACGATGAGCTTTGACGATAACCGCTGGAAAATCATGCAAAATTGACCGCGTATTATAAGCCAAACGGTCAATGAAACTCCGGCGATTTTTTCCTTTGGTCGATAGTTCTCCATAACGAACCATGATTTCAGTATATTCCACAATGTACCTCCTAAGAATTGATTTTGGCAAACCGCTGATAAAGCTGGTCGAAAACTTCCATAAATTGTTTAGCTTGTTCCAAGGTATTATTTTCATCAAGACTGACCCGAACAGCAGAAGTCGCAACTTTTTCTGGAATTTTCATGGCATTCAAAGTCCCAGAGATCACGTGTTTTTTCGATGAGCAAGCACTAGTCGTTGAAATATAGATCTGGTGTTCTTCAAAAGCATGAACAATCGTTTCTCCACGTACTCCATCAATTGTAAAACACAAAATATGCGGAGCAAAATTTGGCCCTAATTGAGTAAACATCGTAACTTTCGAATATTTAATTAAATGTTCATATAAATATTGCTTAATAGCTGCTTGCTGCTTAACTTTAGCAGCTTCATTGTTGAGTAATAAGCGCAAAGCTTTGGCCATGGCTGCAATTGCTGGTAAATTTTCGGTACCACTGCGAAGATCCTTTTCTTGACCACCACCACTCATTAATGAAGCAATTTTGCGGCCGCGCCGTTTATACATGATGCCAATTCCACGGGGAGCATGAAATTTGTGACCAGAAAAAGTCACAAAATCGACGCGCTCATTCATAATCAATTGTTGAATTCCCTTGCCAATTCCTTGAACAGCATCAATGTGATAATGAATCTTTGGATATGCTTGCAAGATCTTAGCAATTTCCAAATGAGGTTGAATTGAACCAATTTCATTATTGACTGCCATAATTGAAACCAAGATCGTATCTGGCCGAATTGCTGCCGCAACATCAGCAGGATCAACCTGCCCAGCTTTATCAACCGGCAAATAGGTAACTTCAAAGCCAAGTTTTTCTAGTTGCGCCATCGAATTTAAAACGGCCGGATGTTCAATACTTGAAGTAATAATATGTTTACCATAAATATGCTTTTCAATGGCTGTCCCCTTAACGACCCAATTATCTCCTTCAGTGCCGCCACTCGTGAAGAAGATTTCATCGGCAGCAACTCCCAGTAGATTTGCTATTTGTTGTCGCGACTGTTCAAGCAGTCCAAAGGCTTTTTCGCCAAGAGCATGCAAAGACGAGGGATTACCCCAAATCTGTTGTGAAACCTGATCATAGGTTGCTAAAACAGCAGCCGAGACTTTGGTTGTTGCACTGTTATCAAAATAAATCATTTTATAAATTCCACCGTCCTTTAATTCTAATCAACTGCAATCTAATATAGCACACTTAAATGCTTTAGGAAAAAGCTGCGAAAATTATTTTCAGTTTTAGCCTTCATTAGTAAAATTAATCTCAAAAAAAACAGCCTATCGCTGCTTCTTAATTCTAAAATTAAAAATCTTAGCTTCAATGTTCTTTAACCGGATTTTGTGCATAGTACTGATTTTCTAATTTTTTATAAGCACCTGGTTCAACTCGATCAACCGCAGTGGCAATTTTTTCTAAACTGGCAGCATAATCAAACTTTTGATTAAAAAGCTGATCAGCTTGATTAGCAGCTTGAGCAACTTCAGGATAACGGATCTTATAACGATTAGCATACTGAAGCAGCACTTCCGCTAAAGCCGCACTATCAGAAATATCATTAGTCTTTTCAGTCAATTTGTCAAGATCCGCTTGAATATCTAACAAACTTTTGTTAATTTGATCCAGATCAATCTTAATCTGATTTAAGTCATTCAACAACTGTTCGATCTCATCACTAACGGTCAAGAAGAAATCAAGATACGTTTTAGGTAACCCCGGTAAGTTCTGTTTAGCAAGTTTTCGGTGCAGCTGATGAATTTCAAGATCGAACGTTTGAGCTGCTTGGCGTGCTTCTTGTTCTTCATGCCACAATCCTTGAATACTTTGATTAATTTCTGACTGTTTTTTCTCAATCTGTTGCAGACTAGCGATCTGCGTTTCCTGTTGTAACCAAACCTCTGAATAAACTGGCAACCCTTCACGAATTTGTTGCGAGGTTACTGAAAATTCGTTTTCAATTTTTTTAAGGTCTGTTCCTAAATGACGGCCAGCTTCCATCTCATGATGATTAAAAGAATAATTTTGGCTCAAGCGATCAAGCTCGATCATTAATTCATGCTGCTGCTGACGAGCATGCTGAATGAATTGACTCAGCTGCTGACGTGTCTTTTCCACCTGACGCCGTGCTTTGAACTCTTGCTCTAATTGATCATATAATTGGTCAATTTTCCCAGTAATCTCTTGATCGCGTTTAGTTGCAACCGAAACCTGCAAATCTTTTAAGTCAACCAAATTTTCCCCAATTTGAGCCTGAATCTCCTTAACTTTAACGGCTAAATCTTCTTTAAAACCATACTTTTGAGCTGTTAACTGTTGAAAGCTGCTCAAAATTTCTGCTAATTGGTCGGGATAAACATTCTTTTGACTTCGATACAATTTAGGTATTTGTTTTAATTGATTATCTAAAACATCCGTGTCTTTTTCTAAATGATTCAAGACTTGATCAGCTTGAATGTAATCACCCTGCTGCGCAAAATTAGCGTATTGATCAAAAGTATTCTCCAAATTTCCTAGATTTTCTTCTAATTTATCAATACTTGGTCCGTATGAAAAATTCTTAGCTAATAGCTTCTTTCGCAAATCTTGATACCGTTGTTCGAGTTCGTGTAGCTTTTGCCGATGAAGCTGATTGCTTTTCTTTAGTCCTGTAATTTCCGCCCGCGTCTTGTTTTCTAGTTTGGCGGCAGCCTGTGTTTTAAGCGTAATCACTTTTAATTCACGATAAACCTGAATAAAATGATATTGTTTGCAAACATCCTGCAATTCTAGTAATCTTTCTGAAATTTCTGGTAACCGATGATTGACCGAATAAAGATAACTTTGACGGGTCTCTTCAAATTGCTGACGAGTTTGACCGGATAAATGAATTTCTTTCATATTTGCAAGTTCATCATTAAGAGATGACTCAATGAATGAACTGATCTGTGCTTGCTGTTTTGAAATTTCATGAAGATATTTACGTTGCAAATAGAAAAAAGTAGCATAGCCAATCACTGCCACAATCACAATTACACTTAAAATCGGTGTTATCATCCGATCCACACTCCTATAAAGCCCTTATTTATTAATTGCTTGATTTATCGCGCCAATAAAGTTAAAATCTAATTTCAATTATAACATAAGAAAACGCTAAGATACACGAATAACCTAAAGGAGAATTGGGGCTTAATTCATGGGAGAAAATAATTTATTACTAAAACAATTAAGATCTTTAACACAAGGTGAAACAAATTTGACGGCTAATTTAGCCAATATCAGTGCATTTTTATATGATCAGTTGCCAGATTTAAGCTGGAGTGGATTTTATTTGTTCGATTCAGCTGAGCAAATGTTGATTTTAGGGCCTTTTCAAGGTAAGCCAGCTTGCACTCGAATTGGTATTGGCAAAGGCGTTTGTGGACAAGCCTTCCAAACAAAACAAACGCTTATCGTTGAAAACGTCCACCTTTTTCCTGGTCACATTGCCTGCGACACCGCTACAAATGCTGAAATCGTGGTTCCGCTAATTTCAAGTCAAGGAGCAAGCATCGGGGTCCTTGATCTTGATTCACGCAAGTTTGGACGCTTTAAAGCTAAAGATCAGCAATTCTTTGAACAAGTCGCACAAATTGTTGAAAATTGTTGGAATTAATATTTGACGTTAGGAATTAAATTTAGTATGATTAAATTTGTGTAAAATAATGCAGCAGTCTGCGGTAAGCTCGTCAACATTTTGTTGCCTAACATATGGTTCAATTAGTACCTCTTCGGCTGCAAGAGTGAAAATTGCAAAAGAAAATGCACGAATACTAAGCAGATATTCGCTTATTTTACTCCAAAAAAATTTATTGGAGGATTTTTTATGTCTCGTTATACAGGTCCAAGTTGGAAAGTCTCACGTCGTTTAGGTATCTCTTTAAGTGGTACCGGAAAAGAATTATCACGCCGGCCATATGCTCCGGGTGATCACGGTCAAAACAATCGCCGCAAATTATCTGAATATGGCTTGCAATTGCGTGAAAAACAAAAGCTGCGTTTAATGTATGGTTTGTCAGAACGTCAATTTGCTAATTTATTCGTTCGGGCTGGCAAGATTCGAGAAGGTCGTCATGGTGATAACTTTATGGTCTTGTTGGAACGCCGATTAGATAATATAGTTTACCGGCTTGGTTTGGCAACAACTCGGCGCCAAGCTCGCCAGTTAGTTAACCATGGTCATATAACCGTTAATGGCAAACGAGTTGATATTCCTTCTTTTGAAGTTGCTGTTGGCGATGTAATTTCCTTGCGTGAACGTTCTAAAGAATTACAAGTTGTTAAAGATGCTTTGGAAGCGGCAGTTGGCCGCCCACAATATCTGACATTTGATGACAATAAACTTGAAGGTACATTGACTCGTCTGCCTCAACGTGATGAACTTGAAGCCGATATCGATGAAGCCCTGATCGTTGAATACTACAACAAACTTTAATTCGTCAAAAAAACAGGCTGCTTGCTAGCCTGTTTTTTGATAACATTAATTTGTTAATCAGTTAACCGCTAAGTTTAAAGGAATGATAGCCATGCAACAAAATCCGCCAAGTTTATCATTTGAAGTCTTCCCACCTAAAAACTTAATTGCTAATCACCCGGCTTTTCAACAATTACTGCAACAACTTGCTGATTTCAATCCAGCTTTTATTAGTGTTGCTAATAGCAATCACTGGCTTAATTTTAAGACGTCTACTTTAGCAATTGCTGATACTATTCAAACCGATTTTCAACTACCAGCGATGATTCACCTGACTGCTCGCTATCTTTCTCAAGCACAAGTCTTACAACTTTTACCGGAATTAAAAGCCAATAAAGTCAAAAATATTTTAGTAGTCCGTGGCGATGCAACACCAGGATTGGCTGACCAAGGCGATTTCAACCATGCTAGCGATTTAATTAAATTCATCAAGAAACATGATCACAGCTTTCAAATCTTTGCTGCTTGCTATCCCGAAAAACATCCAGAAGCCCAAAGTTTAGCAACAGATATTGCTCATTTAAGGCAAAAAGTCGCCGCTGGCTGTGATTTTTTAATTAGCCAAACTTTTTTTTCGAATGAACTGTTTTACAATTTCCAGACGGCCTGCAGTCAAGCTGGCATCAAAATTCCAATTCTAGCTGGGATTATGCTGCTGGACAATCGTCAACAAATTATCCGCTTTTTGCAAAAGAGCAACTTAACTTTACCGCCAAAACTCCAAGCAATCCTGGCAACTTTTCGAGTAAATTCTGCTGGCTTCAAGCAAGCCGGTGTTCAATTCACAATTGACCAAATCAATGACTTACTTGACCACCAAGTTGCTGGGATCCATCTTTACACACTCAATCATTCAAAAATAACACGGCGAGTTTGTCAGGCAATCCACGCAAGATTCCTTAAATCAAAGTAATTCATTGTTAACTTAAGTTATCAAAATTTAAAAGAGTGAACAAAATAAATTTGTTCACTCTTTTAATTATTTTTTACTTGCAAACAATTGCTCTAAAAATTAACTTTCCCAGCGGGCGAGCTGGACCAAGCTTGACCTGCTGCAGCAAACTTAAATCAACAGTTTGATGAGCTGACAAAAAATAAAATTGATCAGCAGCTTGTGGTTTAAAGGGACGATAAATATTGGGAATGATGACATCCAGTACCCCACTTTTCATGCCTAACGTTACCGCTAATCGTTTGATAGCAGCTAAATACGATCGATCAACTTCTCGACTGACTTCCAAATACTCTTCACCAGTTTGGCTGCTGCTGTCATAACGCAATAATAACTGAGCACCTCTTGGCAAAATGTCAGTTAACTGATATCCTTGATCGCGAATCGTTTGCTGCTGTAACTTAGCAAATGGAAATGTCCGTTGCTGCTGTTTAAAAAGCAATTGTTTACGTTCAATCAATTGTTCCAATGTTGAACGTCCATCACCCACGATTTGTTGCGGTAAACGTTCAACAATCGTGATTGGCTTTTGCGCAACTAACAAAAATCGATAACAACTACCAGCTTGCAGCTGCTGCAGCAAGCAAGTCCGATCTTGCTGCAAAATCTTTTTGACAAAAGACCACAGCAACTCTTTTCGAAGCGGCAAACGAAAAGCTAAGGCTGAGCGCTGATATCTGCCTTTGATTGCTAAAGCCAAATCAGCAAACTGTGGATAAAGTCGTTCAAAATCTGCTTGATTTTTGATCTGCCATTGCATGGGAACCTGAAAACCAGCTGAAGCGGCCAACTGACTGGCAAGCATACGATCATGCCAGCAGCGCTGAGTTAAGTTGCCGGCTGTATCAACTAAAAAGCCGTCGCCGATCAACTGGCCTTCAATTCTAATCAAATGTTCGGTTGCAGACAAGATCTGATAGCTTTTACCTTCAGCCAAAGCTGCTGCCAAAACTTCCAGCGAATTACCATCAACCAATTCACGCTGCTGCCAACTGGCAGTTAGTTTCCCAAGTGATTTTTGAGCCAGTTGCCAAGTCTTAGCTTCGGTTTTAGAGCTCAGGCGCAACAGCCGACCGCTTTTGGTTTGAGTTCCATCTTTAAACATTTGCCGCCAGGTTTGACATTCAGCTAACAGCTGATCGGCAGTGGTAAATTTAGCCATTTTAATCAGCTCAGTCAACTGGTTCAACAGCTTAAGGGCTGTTTTTGTTTCAATGATCGCTGCAAAAGGATTAGCAGCTGCCTGCTGAGAAGTTCTTTGAAATGACTGCTTCAGTTGAAGCGTTAGCTGGTCGTTAACCAAACCTGGAGTTAACCAGAAATAAGCCGTCAGCAGCTGCAACAAATCTAAAATCGCACCGGTAATGCCAATCGGATTAAAGGGATCAAGCTCTAATGACTGCAGTTCGATTCCGCCAATTACTTTGCGGGGACCATTTTTAACTTTAAGCTCGACAATCAAAGGCCGAAATGGTATGTCTTGCCAATGTTGGTCTGTAAAATTCTGCAGCATAAATTGAAAATCTGCTGGCCACCCCTGAGCAAAATGGTATAGCCAAAAACTGCTTTTAACCATTTTCCCATCAGCTACAGACGTTGATCCAGTTAGATAAGGCAATAACCAAGCATGATTATTCAACTGTTGAATAATCTTTAAATAAACTTGTGCACGATAAGTCAAATAATCTAACCGCAAAGATTTAAATTTTTCTTGATAACTTTGCTGTAATAGGAATTCAGGCAATTGCCAACGCAACTTGATCCCCTGGTCGAACTGGCTGACAGTTGAGAAAGGATTCAAAAAAACCTGGCTGCCTAAATTCTTTTGCAGCAAAAGCGTAGTCAGCTTTAAGCGCTGCAAAACACCTCTTTTTGAAAGCCATCCCGGTGTCTTGAGTAAAACTCCCCCGTCAATTTTTTCGACTGGCTGTAAGTTCTCTCCTTTTGCTTGGGCTAAAAACTCCCCTAAATCTTCAGTTGATTGCAGTGGCTGCTTTTCAAGCTGGCGCTGTAACAAAATTTGCCAGCGTAGATTAGCAGTGGCAGCTAATAATTGATTTTTCTGTAGCCATGTTCCTAAATCATCAAATTGCATTCCAACAGCCTCCATTTATCAATCTCAAAACTATTATACCAAATTTATTTTGGCAAAAATCAAGATTACCTGACAAGTTGCAGTCTAATGCTATAATTAAACTGAGTTAATTTAGGGGTGAATCACTAAATGCTTACCAACTAACATCTAGTGAAAGTTCTATTATTTTAAACTAAATTATTAAAAAATTAGCAATTCTCTAGCTGATTTTCAGTTAAATCAACATACTCAAAAAACTAATTTAACCAATGAAGGAGCATAACTATGAATAAGCCACTTGCTTATCGAATGCGACCACGTTCAATTGATGAAGTAATCGGTCAACAGCATTTGGTCGGCCCGGGAAAAATTATTCGACGGATGGTCACTGCTAAAATGTTATCGTCAATGATTCTTTATGGACCGCCTGGTACCGGCAAAACCAGTATTGCTAGTGCCATTGCTGGTTCAACCAAATATGCTCTGCGAACGGTCAATGCCGCGACTGATTCAAAAAAAGACTTAGAGGCAGTCGCAGCCGAAGCCAAATTGAGTGGGACAGTAATCTTGCTGCTTGATGAAATCCATCGCTTAACGAAACCCAAGCAGGATTTTCTACTGCCACATTTAGAAAACGGGCGAATTATTTTAATTGGCGCCACGACAGAAAATCCTTACATTGCAATCAGCCCAGCTATCCGTAGTCGAACACAAATTTTCGAAGTCAAGCCATTGAATGAAGCTGAAATCAAATTGGCCATTGACCGGGCTTTGGCTGACAAAGAACGCGGCTTAGGCCAATCAAAAATTGAACTTGATCCCTCCGCTAAAAACTTTTTAGCTCAAGCAACTCATGGTGATCTAAGGAGCGTCTTGAATGCCTTAGAACTAGCTACCAAGTCCACGCCTACTAATCAGCAGGGCAAAATCTATTTAACTTTGCAAATTATTGAGGAGTGCTTACAGCATAAGGCTTTAGTCCAGGATAAAGATGGTGATGCACACTATGATGTGGTTTCAGCTTTTCAAAAGTCAATTCGTGGATCAGATACTGATGCTGCTTTGCATTACTTAGCCCGTTTGTTGGCTGCTGGCGATTTGATCAGTGCTAATCGCCGGTTGTTGACAATTGCTTACGAAGATATTGGCCTCGCAAATCCCAGTGCGGCTGCTCACACGGTTGCGGCAGTTACCGCTGCGGAAAAAATTGGTTTGCCTGAAGCTCGAATTCCACTGGCAGCCGCGGTTATTGAATTATGTTTATCACCGAAATCAAATGCAGCTATTTCAGCAATTGATCAGGCACTTACTGAGTTAAAGAAGGGCAATTATGGTGAAATTCCACCCTATTTAAAAGACGCCCATTATCAAGGAGCTAAGCAGTTAGGTCATGGCCTTGATTATAAATACCCGCATGATTTCGAGCATGACTGGGTAGCGCAACAGTATTTACCAAGTAAGTTAAAAAATCATTCATATTTTCGACCCAAGGGCAACAGTCGTTATGAGCTAGCTCTGAAGGAACGGTATCAACGCTTAAAAACTAGTCAGCAACAGCAACTTGCAGCACTTAAGAGCAAAATTGAAAAAAAAGATAATTCATGATAAAATTAATATAAATCTGGAATGTACGCGTTATCTCAACATGTAAGGTTGACCGAACACCTAACATTTTGGTTTCTGGAATAGTTTATTAATAACAGGCCTACCTTGATAGGAAGTTAGCGGTAAATCTACTAGATACCACCTGCTTTGACAGCGGGTTCAACTACAGAGATGATTAACGGCATTAAACGGATGCGGGCTGTAACGAAACTAATTGTTTTGTTGTCAGCCCTTTTGTTTAATAAAATCATAGTATGAAAGGCTGAACATGAATTCTTTAATTTATATTCTAACAATTATTTTAATTATTATTTTATTTATTCTGGGAGGTTATTTATTACGCCATCGAAAAATTAACCTTTTAACACAAAAAAAGGTCAATAATCAATATTCGATCAAACTTTTGAGCTGGATTGGCAGTCTTTTGATTATTTTAGCTGTCATAACTTTGGGAGTTTTGCTGGCCCAGGCAATGATCTTTCTAGTGGCAATGCTAATTATTGATGCTATCTTGGTCACACTGTTACCATTCATTATCCTAGTTTTCTTTCCAAAAAATAACTAGATTTTTAGTTTTGTAAATTTTGGCGAAATAACGTACAATAGAATTGGATAACAGAAAGGGTGATAATTATGCTACAACAATATAACAACATTTTAGTACCAATCGATGGTTCAAAAGAAGCCGAATTAGCTTTTAAAAAAGCCGTGGCAGTAACTCGCCGCAATGGTGATAGTGCTAAACTTCATTTGCTGCATGTTGTTGACACACGAGCTTTTCAAAATATTTCCAGCTTTGACACGGCAATGGTTGAACAGGTTACTGAAACTGCTAAAAAGACACTGGAAAAATATGTTGCAGAAGCTCAAAAAGCTGGTTTAAAAAACGTTGATTATTCAATCGAATATGGCGCTCCTAAAGTAATTATTGCTAAAGAAGTCCCGGCAGACAAAGATATTGACTTAATTATGATCGGGGCAACTGGGTTAAATGCTGTTGAACGTTTATTAATCGGTTCAGTTACTGAATACGTAACACGAACTGCAGCATGTGATGTTTTAGTAGTTAGGACTGACTTAGATAATAAACCCGTCCTAAATGAGAAAAAATCAAAGAAATAGTCATGAATTAGCTTAATTATTTCACTTAAAAAATCTTTAATTGACAAATAAATGGCCAGTTAACCAAAACCTGAGAGCAATTGATTAACTGGCCATATTTTTTAACTTTTTTTGGTGAAAAGACTAATCGTTAACTTTTTTGATTGAATTCGGCAGTTTTTCTTGACCTAACTCAACAAAATCATAATGCAATTTGGCATTGTCATTAAATTCTTCAATTGCTAATTTGATCAATTTATCAAGCAATTCACTATAACCAATGCCACTAACCTTCCACAATTGCGGATACAGCGAAATGTTCGTAAAGCCTGGTAAAGTATTAACTTCACCAAAATAAGGAACATCATTTTGATCGACTAAGAAATCCATTCGAGCTAAACCGCGATTATCCAAAACACGGAAAGCATCTAATGACATTTGAGTAATTTCAGCCGCCAACTTGTCCGGCAAATCAACTGGCAAATCAAAAACAACACCCGAAGCATCCACAAATTTATTATTATAATCATAGAACTTGTCACCAGCTGGCACTTCAATGCCACCAAGTTTAGAAGCTTTAGCCACCCGATTGCCCAAAACCGAGCACTCAATTTCCCGCGGATGATCAATAGCTTCTTCAATCATTACCTTATAATCATACTGGAATGCATCAGCAAGTGCCTGGTCAAAGTCAAGCTGATTGGCAACCTTATGAATACCAACCGATGATCCCTGCCGCGCAGGCTTAATAAATAAGATCTTACCTAATTTTTCACTGCAGCTTTGATAAGTAAATTCTGATTTGGTTTCAGGAGTTGCTACGACATATTTAGTATTCCGAATACCATGAAGGGTCAGCAACTGCTTAGTCAGATCTTTATCAAAAGAAACTCCCGAAGAAGTGATCCCACTGCCGACCCAAGGCTTATTTAATAATCTAAATAACCCTTGGACTGTTCCATCTTCACCCATATTGCCATGAATTACTGGTAAAAAGACATCAATATCTTTGACCTCAGAAATATTCTGAATATTAGCTAATGGATTAGAAAAATCAATTTTTGGCATAATTTCTGCTAATACTTGATCTTCCGGTTCCCCATTAAAAATTCGCATTGAGTCCTGATTACCTAACAAATAACCATTTTTGGCAAACATAAAAACTGAAACGTCGTATTTATTTTTATCTAAACCATCATAAACATTATGAGCAGATCTTTTTGAAACATCATGTTCAGATGAATTACCGCCAAAAAATAGCGCAATGTGCAATTTCTTTTTTTCCATTGTATATTCCATTCCTATCAAAATTTTCTTATTATACGGCTGGATTTATTATACTATAACAAATTACTTAATGTACAGTAAAATAGAATTTACCTTTTGCATCATACCATGAAACTAAGCTCTTTGTCAGTAATTAAGGTATATTTTATAAATTTACAAATTTTTTTCATTCCATCTTCCTTCCACATGTTAGAATTAATTTAAGGAGTTCTTTAATCAGCTAAGTTCATGAGGTGAGGTCAATGGCAAACAAGTTATTCGGTGTAATTTATTTAACACCTAAGCAAATCAAATTATCAATCATCGATTTAAAGACTTTAAAGTTGATTGAAAATGCCAATGGATATTTCTTTCAACCGACTGATGATCATTATCCGCAAAATGCTAGTTTGATTTCCGACAAACTAAAGGGATTTCAGCGCTTGCTAAAAGATTACGGCGTTAAAAATTATCGACTTTGGGGAAATCAGCAATCATTAGATGATGTAAGCGCGCGTTACTTAGGTGAACAAATTTTTGTCCGTAATAATATCCATGTTCATTGGTTAAATACCAGTCAACTAACTTATTACAAGGCAATCGGAATCATTACTCACATTGATAATTTTAAGCAATTAACTGATAACCAAACTTTTCTTTTAAGCTTAGGATCTGAAAAGGTTTCACTTTCCCAATTCAAATTAAAGAAATTCATTTCAACTTGGAATATTGATCTTGGCTCAGCTCATTTGGAAGATTTGGCTAGTATCATCGACTTGAATCCCAATGATCCAATTGAAGTTATCGATGACTATATCGGCAGTAAATTAGAGAACTTACGGCATAATCTTATGCGAAGCGATCAAGCAGCTAATTTGATCTTACAAGATGCCAGTGCTTTGAGCCACAAATTTATCTCCCCTGAAAAGGATACTGCTGTTTTGTCAATTGCTAAATTTCAACAATTGTATGATATGGTAATCCATTCCTCGGAACAATTTTTAATTGATTATTTTGACATTGACGAACACATTGTTAATCGACTAAAACCTTATTTTATCTTGATTGAAAAGATGACCCAGTTATTAGGCGTTAAAAAAATTATTTTAAGCAATATTACAGTTTCTGATGGCTTAGCAATTGAACAAGCCAAAAAAAATCGTTATTTGAAACAAGACTTAAATGAGATTATCATTACGTCAACTGAAAACATGGCTAATCGCTATTTGACGAGTCATTCACATCGAAAAGTTGTAACTGGTTTAGCGTTGCACATGTTTGACCAACTCAAACGGCTTCATCACTTAGGCAAACGCGAACGGTTACTGTTACAAATTGCTGCAACAGTTGATGATGTTGGAAATTATATCAATCAGCAAGGTCATTACCGACATTCAGCCTACATTCTGGAAGCCAACAAAATTATTGGCCTCTCTGATGAAGAAAATCAACTAATTGCTGAAGTTTCCCGTTATCATAGTAGCGAATCTCCAGCCATTGATGAACCGCATTTTCAACGTTTAGCACCAAATGTTCAGATGAAAGTTGCTAAACTTGCTGCTATTTTGCGTCTAGCGGATGCCTTAGATGATTCGCGGGAAGAAAAAATCCAAAAAATCTCAGTTTCTCTACAAACAGAACAACTAATTATCTATGCTTATGCCACGCAAAATATTTCCTTGGAAAAATGGTCTTTTAAAAATAAATCGACCCTTTTCACTGAAGTTTATGGAATCAAACCTGTTTTGAAGCAACGGAGGCGTTTAAATTGATTAAAAAATTTGATAAACATTCATATTTTAAAAATCGCGAACTCAGCTGGCTAGATTTTAATGGCCGAGTACTTGAAGAGGCCCGTGATCCAGAAAATCCATTATTAGAACGCGTAAATTTTTTAGGGATCACTCAAAGCAATGTCGATGAGTTTTTTATGGTCCGAGTAGCTTCGTTAAATAAGATGTATTCTGTTGGTATTAAAACAACTGACGCTTCAGGAATGACGCCCAAACAGCAAATTGATGCCATTAACTTACTAGAACAGCAGATGGTGGTCAAACGCTACAATACTTATAATCGCTCACTGCTGCCACAGCTAGAAAAAGAGAAGATCAAAATTGCTAAAATCAAAAATATCACTGATGAACAGCATCATTCCTTGCACCGCTATTTTAATGACGACCTCTATCCGGTCCTTACTCCACTGGCAGATGATTCATCGCGTCCATTTCCTTTTATCAGCAATAATTCATTAAACTTAGCTATCAGATTGCAAGAAAATAAAAATTCAAAAAATAAACCATTTGCAACGATTCGGATCCCTGAAACTTTTGGTCGCTTAATCAAGTTGCCACGTGAAGAGAATTGCTTTATTTTAGTTGAAGAAATTATCAAAGAGTTTATCGGAACCCTCTTTCCAGGTTTCCAAGTAATTGAATCGGCTACTTACCGGGTAATTCGCGATATGGACTTGGATGTAGCCGAAGAAGATACTTCTAACTTGTTGCGCGAAGTTCAAAAACAGTTAAAGAAGAGAGAGCATGGCAAAGTTATGCGCTTGGAAATTGAAGCCTCGATGAGTCACAATCTCAGTGATCGCCTGATTAAAAATCTTAACGTTGATCAAAGTGCGGTTTACCGGATCAATGGGCCGATTGATTTAACCTTTTTGAAAAAATTACCTGGTAAAGTTACCGGTCATGATGATTTACATTATCAGCCATTTCGAGCATTCGTTGATCCCCAATTAGCACCTGGGCAAAATATTTTTGCTGCTATTCGGCAACATGATTTTTTAATGCAGCATCCCTATGATTCATTTAGCTCAGTCGTTCATTTTATTGAACAAGCAGCTAGCGATCCAAGTGTCCTCGCCATCAAGATGACTCTCTATCGAGTTTCCGGTAATTCACCGATTATTAAGTATTTGGGTTTAGCAGCTCAAAAGGGTAAACAGGTTACCGTGTTAGTTGAAGTCAAAGCTCGCTTTGATGAGGAGAATAACGTTCGTTGGGCTAAGCAATTGGAAAAAATGGGCTGCCATGTAATTTATGGCCTAGTTGGCCTGAAAACTCATTGTAAAATGGCACTAGTTATTCGGAGAGAAGAAGATGGAATTCGGCGTTACTTACATTTAGGAACAGGCAATTATAATGATGTAACAGCTAATTTTTATACTGATATGGGAATCTTTACTGCCAATTTGGATATGGGAATCGATGCCTCAAATATTTTTAATATGCTGTCAGGCTATGCTAAACCACCTTATTTTCACAAACTGCATATTTCACCACATAAGATTCGTGAATTTATCTCTAGAAAAATCGATGATGAAATTAATTATGCTCAAAATGGTCAAACAGCTGAAATTCGGATGAAAATGAACTCACTTTCTGATCAAAAAATTATTGAAAAACTCTATCAAGCCTCGGCAGCTGGCGTCAAAATAAAATTGATTGTCCGGGGAATTTGCTGTCTAAAAAATGATCTGCCTGGAATCAGTGAAAACATTGAAGTTCACTCGATCGTTGGCCGCTTTTTAGAGCACAGTCGAATCTATTATTTCTACAATCAGGGTAATGAAGATGTCTATTTATCAAGCGCTGATATGATGACTCGTAATCTCGATCGCCGTGTTGAATTGCTTTTTCCAGCTCTGCAATCAGAAATCAAGGCTAAAATCATTTCAATTTTCAATTTAATGTGGCAAGATAATCTTAAAGCACGAGTTTTGCATGGTGATCAATTTGAACGAATCGACCGACGCGGACTGGAGCCTTTCAGTTCGCAGGAATACTTCGTCCAAGAGGCAATGAAAAAGAATCAAGTCCTGTTAGAAAGCCGGCAGCAAGCCAAAGCTAATTCTGTTTTCCAGCCAATGATGCATCATGATGATCCTCTGCAATTTCAAATCGATCCTAAGGAGGAAGAATAAAGATGGTCAATTTTGCAGTCATTGACTTAGGTTCAAATTCAATTCGACTAAAAATCTCGCAAATCAATCCAGATGGCAGTTTTATTGTTACCCATCAGTTAAAGGAAATGGTTCGCCTGTCAGAAAATATGGGTGAAGAAAAAGTTCTGCAACCTGAACCGATAGCTCGCACCATTAAAGCACTCGAAAGCTTTAAACAAGTTTACGAACAGCTTCCTGACCTGCATCTGGAAGCAATTGCTACCGCAGCTGTTCGCCAAGCCAAAAATCAAGCTGAATTTTTAAAACTGGTCAAGAAAAAAATTGGCGTGAAATTTGAAGTGATTTCTGGTAATCAAGAAGCTTATTTAGACTTTTTGGGGGTTTCAAAAACTTTAAAAATTGGTAAGAAGTGCCTAATTATGGACACAGGTGGTGCCAGTACTGAATTGATCTATGTAAAAAATCAAAAAATCCAAAATCTGATTAGTTTACCCTTTGGTTCGGTCACCGTTTCGCAAGAGTTTGCTTTGGGTAATCAAGTTTCTCCGGGCAATCTCTTTCGGGCAATGACTGATGTTGAACAAAAATTAACTGATATTGATTGGATACTTGATGCTCACAAATCAAACTTAGTTGCTCTGGGCGGCAGCAATCGAACTTTAGCCAAGATTGCTCGCCACAAGGAAAGTGAAAGTGATGAATTGCCAAGTCTCCATGGCTTTCAACTGTCAGGCAGCCAAGCAGTTGATATTTTTGCTAATTTAGTTAACCTTGATCGCCAACAGCGTGAAGACATCCCTGGCTTAGCTAAAGTTCGAGCTGATGTCATTGTCGGCGGCTTGATCCCTATTTCACTGTTGCTACGAGTTTTACATATCCCCAAAATCTTGTTTTCTAATTGTGGCTTGCGTGATGGTGCCCTTTTTAATTATCTAGCGGCAAATGATTATCCACCAAAAAAATTAAAAAATAACTATTAAACAGCCGTAAATTCAGGAATAATTTGGTTCTATAATATTTGGTACTGATAGAAATTTTTCTATCCTAGTACCAATTTTTGTTTTATGCTGA
>NZ_AHYZ01000131.1 GCF_000255495.1 Liquorilactobacillus vini DSM 20605 | reverse complement strand
CTAAATACCCTTAATTTTTCGCATATCAAGCAACATCATTTGAAAATCGCCTTGATTAAGGAATCTAAAATGTATCCCTGGATGCGGTTATACACGATAACAGATTTATTATCATTAACTCTAACTTGAAAAGCTTTAGTAGGAGCCGAAGTCTGCGGATTAAAGGATTTATCCATTTTGATCTGAACAACATCAGGTTTATTGGTCATAAAAACACCTCATCATTCTTTATTGATGAGGTAATTTTACCGCTGAAATATACTCTTTTATAGACGGTCGGTTATTAGATGCTTGCAATGAAATTTACCTAATAATGAGCTAAACTTTTTGTGCTATTTCTAATTATTAATTTTACGGATAGTTTTATAAATTGCTCATTTTTTTTTGGATTATTAATTCTTTTAATTAATAATTTGGCTGCTTGAATGCCAATTTCTTTTGTAGGTTGTTTAACAGAGGTTAATTTTGGGAAAATGTAATTATCTATTTCAATATCATCATAACCAACTATCGAAAAATCTTCTGGTATTTTAATATTGTTTTCAATAAATCCTCGATATAATCCTAAAGCTATCTCATCATCAATCGCAAAAATAGCGGTTGATTGTATTAGCTTTTTGGAATTTAAAATTTTTTTAGAAGCTAGATAACCTCCGTCCTTAGTAAGAGATGAATAAATAACGTTTAACTTAAAAGAATCCCTTAATTTATTTAACTCATTTTTAAATCCTTGTAGACGTGAATCAACATTATTTGGGGACTTCTTTGGCATAACGACAATAAAATCTCTGTGTCCAAGTTCTATTAAATGTTTAGCAACTAATTTTCCACCTTGAAAATCATCAACATAAATTCTATCACCATGTACAAAAGAGTTTTGATCTAGTACTAAATACGGAATATTATTTTTTTCCAGTATATCATGAATTGCTTTGGCTGTAATTAAAGGACTTGCAATAATTATTCCATTTATATTTCTTTCTACAAGCTTATTTAAGTAATAATTTTCAAATTTGGATTGATGACTGGAATTAAAAATTAATGGTAAGAAGTTTTCTTCCTTTGAAATCTCCTGAATTCCCTTAATTAAGGTACTAAAGAATGAGTTACCAATATCTGGCACAATAATTCCTATTGTTTTTAGATCCTTTTTAACTAAACTTCGGGCATTATAATTTGGAATATAATTCAATTTATTTTTAGCTAAAATTACATTTTGTCTTGTCTTCGAACTAAAACGTTGCCCTTTCCCATTTAAAATTTGAGAAACTGCAGTTATTGAAACACCAGACATCTTAGCTAAATCTTTTATTGTGGCTTTTTTCTTCATTGCTTTTTCCTTGTTGTATAAATTTTTAAAATTATCTGTCAATTAAATTAATTTTATCATAGGATTTCAAAATATGGGAGTGTCAAGAAATTTTGTGTAAATAAAAGTTTCCTTTTCTAGTGAAAAATTGATAAAAAAGTGATTTGTAATATATTGGAATTAGCATAAAATTTGAGGTACCTTTTTTAATATCAAAGTTAACGACTTTTTAATTTAGAAATTGTTTGTATAGTTACGCCAAAATTATTTGTAGACTCAGAGACCTTACATCCAGCAAAATATAGGTCTATGCCTTTCTCTTTTATTTCTATAACATATTTTTATGGCAATATTTTTTCATGTTTGATTCTATAAAAATGTTTCTTTAAAATCATTTTAACATTAAATTTATTAAACACTTCAAAGCTTAAGTATATCCAAAACTAAAATTTTATGGAATCGACAGGAGTTATGAAGGATTTGGATATCTATACTAATAAACAAAGAACTATGATTGTCGTACTTTAATTGAAAATTGGGGTATAAAAAAGCTCACCATTTATTGACAACGCTTACAATGAGTACTACTATTTACATAGTAAAACGTTTTACTAATAAAAAAAGGAGTGATAGTTGCAATGAATAGGATTACTGTTGTAGGAAGTTTAAATATCGATACAACTTTACAAGTTAATAGTTTTCCATTACCTGGAGAAACTGTTAAGGCACTAAATAAGAGTAGTACTGCAGGTGGGAAAGGAGCCAATCAAGCGGTAGCAGCTGCACGATCAGGTGCTAAAGTATATTTTATAGGTAAAGTGGGTGATGATCAGCAAGGAAAATTCTTAATCGAAGCTTTGAAAGAGGAAAAAATTGATGTTTCATCAATAAAGCTTGAAAAGCGAATTGGAACTGGTACTGCAAATATAATATTAGATAAGAATGGGCAAAATAGTATCGTAGTTTATGGAGGAGCAAATGGGCATCTTGATTCACTGGATATAAATCAAGAGGAAAATAAAATCATTAACTCAGATTTTATTATAGCTCAATTTGAAACGCCTCAAAAAGCAACTAAAGAAGTTTTTAAATTAGCTCATAAATATGGGAAAAAAACAATTTTAAATCCTGCACCTGCTAACAGAATTGATACTGAATTGTTAGGGTTGACTGATATTATAATTCCTAATGAATTTGAAAGTAGTGAAATTACCGGCATTAAGGTAAAGGATTTTAAATCTATGCAAGAAAATTCAAGAAAATTTCATAATTTTGGAGTTAAAGCAACGATTATAACTTTGGGTAATAAAGGAGTATTTTATTCCTTTAATGACGAGGAAAAAGTTGTGCCTGCTGAAAAAGTAAGTGTAATTGATACAACAGCTGCAGGAGATACATTCATTGGAGCCTTTGGAGCAAAGCTTAATTTGACAATGAATAATTTTACAAGTGCGATAGATTATGCACAAAAAGCAAGTGCATTAACTATACAACGTTTGGGAGCCCAAGTTTCAATTCCAACTTTATTAGAAATTAAAAATAAATTTAAGGAGAATTTTAAATAATGAAAAAAACAACTGTCATTAATTCACAACTATCAGCAGTTATAGCTAACATGGGACATATGGATTGGTTAAGCATTGGTGATGCAGGTATGCCGGTACCTGCAGAAACACCTAAAATTGATTTAGCACTAACTAAAGGAATTCCAAGTTTTATAGATGTTTTAAAAAACGTTTTATCTGAACTAAAGGTTCAAAAAATTTATTTAGCAAATGAAATTAAAGCACAGAACCCTAATCAATTAGAAGCTATTAAAAAAATCTTACCTAATGTAGAAATTGAATATATGCCACATGCAGAATTAAAAAAAAGTCTAAAAAAGTGTCATGCATTTATTAGAACAGGTGAAATGACCTCTTTTTCAAATATAATTTTAGAATCAGGTGTAACTTTTTAAAAATGCCAGCCATATAAGTAAGTTTTAACAATTAAATAGGGCTTCAATTGTTGGAAATTACTTCAAGCTGACATTGATAGTAATTGCTTAATAAACATCCTTATTGAAGATCTATTAAGTAATTCAAAATAATTATACTGTATATTTTTTTATTGTAAATGCAAATTTACTATTTAATAATGGTGATCATCTGGTAGTCTATTCGATTAGTTGTCCTATTGGGAAGAACCTATACCAGTTGACCAAAGCTAATGACAATTAGAGACTATTATGTGATGTTCAAAAAACAAGTATATTTATAATGATTTGTAACTTATAAACATATAGTACGAGGAGGTAAAAAAGTGAAAAGTGATAATTATTTAATAGAAGAAACACATGGTTGGAAACAATTAGCAAACGGTTATTTAAATAAAACTCCTATTTTTCAATTTGTTTTAGTATCTTTAATTTTTCCTTTGTGGGGAGCAGCTGCATCTTTGAATGATATTTTAATTACACAATTTAAAAGTGTTTTCACTTTAAATGATGCATCTACTGCTTTTGTCCAAAGTGCATTTTATGGTGGTTATTTTTTGATAGCGATTCCAGCATCAATAGTAATTAAAAAGCAAAGTTATAAGTTTGCAATTATGATGGGACTTATTTTCTACGTTATAGGTTGTGGAATGTTTTTTCCAGCTTCTCAAGTAGCAACTTATACAATGTTTTTAGCTGCAATTTTTGCAATAGCCGTAGGATTAAGTTTTCTAGAAACATCTTGTGACACTTATAGCTCGATGATAGGATCGAAAAAGTATGCAAATTTAAGACTTAACATTTCACAAACATTGGTACCATTAGGAGATATAGCTGGAATTATTTTGGGCAAGTATCTAATTTTTGGTAGTGTTGGTAATTTATCAGAAACCATGAGTCATATGCATGGGGAAGCAAGAATTGCTTATGGTGAAAAAATGTTACAGTTAACATTGCAACCATATAAGTACATTTTATTTATTTTAGTGGCTATGTTAATTATCTTAGCAATTACTCCAATG
This sequence comes from Liquorilactobacillus vini DSM 20605, assembly GCF_000255495.1. Classification (GTDB taxonomy): domain Bacteria; phylum Bacillota; class Bacilli; order Lactobacillales; family Lactobacillaceae; genus Liquorilactobacillus; species Liquorilactobacillus vini. The sequence continues at coordinate 9,403 of NZ_AHYZ01000131.1, read as the reverse complement.
CCTAAATGTAAAGCTGTAAGCTTGAAAAAAGAAATTAATAGTCAACCTTCTCTAAGAGAAACATTTAAACATCTAGTAAAGAATAATAGATTCAAAAAGGGAGTTTTAGCTCAGTTTATATATGTTGGAATGCAAACAACAGTTTGGTCGTTTACCATTAGATTGGCATTAGATTTGAATCATCAAATTACGGATTCATACGCAAGTACTTTCATGGTTTATTCGTATATATCTTGGTTTATTGGTAAATTATGTGCTAATTACTTTTTAAATAAGTATTCTGTTACTAAAGTATTAACTATTTATTCAGGTTTAGGTACTATTACACTTATTTTAACTACAATTATACCTAGTATGTTTGCTGTTTGGATGGCTATTTTTACTAGCTTTTTCTTTGGACCCGAATGGCCAACAATTTATGCTCATACACTTGATACAGTTACAGATAAACGCTTCACAGAAACAGCCGGTGCATTTATTGTTATGGCAATTGTTGGGGGAGCTGTAGTGCCTGCCATACAGGGCTATGTTTCTGATATTACAGGATCAATGCAATTCTCATTTATTGTTCCCACGATTTGTTATGTACTAGTTACAATTTACTTTTTCTTTGAATATAAATATGATTTAAAACATCCACAGCAAATTACTGAGAGTTGATTTTGCATTAAAAATTATTCAAATATTTTTCAAGCCCTTAAACTTTTAGATTTTTTTGGAAGTTTAAGGGCTTGATATTATTTTGCATAAATGAAAATTGTCAAGGTCAGTCTAAGAATATCATAAAGGAGGTACGAACGTTTTTTTGGATCAATTTAATTATATCTGTTTTGTTTCTGGCACTGTGAGGAACTGATACTAGCAGATACTCTTATCCCTTTTTTCATTGTACCAATGTAGGTAACTATCCAAATATTTTATGAACTGCTCCAAAATTGTTTGACTCCAATAATGACTGTAAATATTTTTGCAAATCCGTTAATTGAATATGTTTTGAAAATTTTCTTCAACTCGGTGTGATGGTTTTAAGCTTGCTTTTATCAATTCTTTCAAACATTATCATTAACTCAGTTGTCACTGGTTCAGAATTTTTTTAGTTGCTTTACTAGCAATTAAAAAGCGTGATTTACGATCTATAAGGGTTACTAAACAAGATTGTCCTGCTTTTCTTATCACGATATCAGTTTCCCAATGACCAAATTCAGTTCTTTTGATGGCAGCTTCAGGACGTTCATGAATTATATTAGTAATTGGAATTTGTGGTGAGGCTATCTCGATGAAGTAATTTACGAATAACACCACGATTTTCTGGGCTTAAGCTGGTTTATCAAATAGACTTGCATAAACTTTGCGATAAATGGTGATAAAACTTATGATTGTTTCGCCTATTTCAAGTAATAAGCCTTGTGAAATTTCTTCTGATGACCATTGACAATTAGCGTAAAATCAGTCAAATCACGGTTAAGTTCAAAGAATAAGTTATCCATCGGGTAATAAATTGACTCTCGTTGTTGCAAGTTAGGACATCATAGACCATCATTAACAGCTCAAAATGCGCAAAAAAGCAGTCGTGACTTTGAATTTAACTACGATCAAGGTAACAAGTATTGACTAATTTGAAGAAGTCCTCAATCTGTCAGCAACCTTATAAACAAATTTTTTGTATGTTCATTTAAATATTGTGTTGATTTATACGTACGAATGTTGTATTATGAATTTGTCAAATGAAAGCGCTTTTTGATAATTTAAAATTAAAGAGGTTATGTCGATGCAGAATGAAAATTCAAGTAAAAGGAAAATATCAAGTAAATTTATTTATTTTTTTGGATCCTTTGGTGGAATTTTATTTGGATATGATATTGGAGTTATGACAGGGGCATTGCCATTTTTGGAAAAGGATTGGAGTTTAGGGAACGATGCTACTATCGTTGGTTGGATTACTTCAGCTGTAATGTTTGGTGCAATTTTTGGTGGTGCAATTGCTGGTCAAATTTCGGATAAATTGGGTCGTCGTAAAATGATTTTAATTTCAGCACTTATTTTTGTCGTAGGTTCTCTTTTATCAGGAATAGCTCCTCATGATGGTCAGTTTTATTTGATTTTTGTTAGGATTTTACTTGGCTTAGCAGTTGGTGCTGCATCAGCTTTAGTTCCTGCATATATGTCAGAAATGGCTCCAGCAAGATTAAGAGGGAGTCTTTCAGGAATTAATCAAACTATGATTACATCTGGAATGTTATTGTCATACATTGTAGATTATTTATTGAGAAATGTTCAAATGACACTTGCATGGAGATTGATGCTTGGTTTAGCGGCAGTTCCAGCTTTAATTTTATTTTTGGGAGTTTTAAGGTTACCTGAATCTCCAAGATTTTTAGTTAGAAATAATAAAGATGAAGAAGCTAAGACAGTTTTAGGATATATTCGTCCTGAAAATGAAATCGCTTCAGAATTGAAACAAATTAGTAAAACAGTCAAGGAAGAACGCACGCAAAGTAAAAGAGTTACTTGGAAAACACTTCTTAGTGGTAAATATCGGTATTTAGTGATTGCAGGTGTAGGTGTAGCAGCTTTTCAGCAATTCCAAGGAGCAAATGCAATTTTTTATTACATTCCTCTAATTGTTGAAAAAGCGACAGGTCATGCTGCAAGTTCAAATTTGTTATGGCCAGTTATTCAAGGTGTGATTTTAGTAGCCGGATCTTTATTGTTTTTAGTTATTGCTGAAAAATTTAATCGTCGAACATTTTTGATGATAGGTGGTACTGTTATGGGACTTTCATTTATACTTCCGGCCATAATTAAATCACTTATTCCGTCTGTAAATCCAATGATGATTGTTTTCTTCCTTTGTTTATATGTCGCGTTTTATTCATTCACTTGGGCTCCGTTAACCTGGGTGCTGGTTGGTGAGATTTTTCCTTTAGCAATTCGTGGGCGAGCATCTGGAACAGCATCTTCATTCAACTGGATAGGTTCATTTTTAGTAGGCTTGCTTTTCCCAATCATGACTGCAAATATGTCACAAGAAGCAGTTTTTGCAATTTTTGGAGTTATTTGTATTATGGGCGTTCTATTTGTTAAGTTCTTCGTTCCTGAAACACGTGGGCATACACTTGAAGAAATTGAGGAACAAGGCGTTAGAAAATAAATGTATGCGTTTTATTTTAAGAAGGAAGTGAAAAGATTGGATTTGATATTGATTTCAAAAGAAATTCAAAAAGGTCAGACTTGCTTGGGCATAGAACTTGGTTCAACAAGAATTAAGGCAGTTTTAACTACAAATGATTCACAAACAATTACTAGTGGTGATTACACTTGGGAAAACAAATTAGAGGATGGTGTTTGGACATATTCGCTTGATGAAGTTTGGAAGGGCATTCAAAGCTGCTATGCGCAGATCTCAGCGGATGTTCAAAGTCGTTTTCACGCATCACTTACGAAAATAGGGGCAATTGGTGTGAGTGCTATGATGCATGGCTATTTGCCTTTTTCGAAAACTAATCAGCTATTGGTACCATTTCGAACTTGGAGAAATAATATGACTGAACAAGCAGCTGATAAATTAACGGATCTATTTGACTTTAATGTTCCTCAACGTTGGAGTATAGCTCATCTTTATCAGGCTATCTTGAATAATGAAGCACATGTTAAAGATATTGATTTTATAACAACTTTGGCTGGATATGTTCACTGGCAGTTATCCGGAGAAAAAGTGCTCGGAATTGGTGATGCTTCTGGCATGTTTCCAATTGACAATATTAAAGGGACTTTCTCGAAAAAGTGTTTGGAGAAGTTTTCAAGTTTAGCTGAAGTTAGAAAATTTAATTGGAAAGTGGAGGTAATTCTACCTCAAATTTTGCAGGCTGGCCAGGTAGCAGGAAAATTAACTATTGCTGGCTCTAAAAGACTTGATCCCAGCGGAATTTTACAGCCAGGCAGTTTAATGGCTCCTCCTGAAGGTGATGCTGGAACTGGAATGGTAGCAACAAATAGTGTTCGTCAAAAAACTGGAAATATTTCGGTTGGAACATCAGCGTTTTCGATGATTGTTTTGGACAAGCCTTTAAAAAAAGTGCATAAGGATATTGATGTTGTTGCTACTCCGGTTGGATCAACGGTAGCTATGGTACACATTAATAACTGTACATCTGACATTAATTCATGGGTAAGAATTTTCAAAGAATTTGCAGAACGGTTGGGAATTCACTTAAAGAATAGTGAACTTTATGAAAATTTATTGTTACAAACAACTAAATCAGATAATGATGCGGGTGGAGTTATTAGTTATGGATATTTATCTGGTGAAAATATTACCAGAATGCCAGCAGGACGACCTCTCGTAGTGAGAAAACCGGAAAGTAAGTTTAATTTAGCTAATTTTATGTTAGCGCATCTATATAGTGCATTTGCTCCCTTGAAAATTGGTATGGACATTTTAATGAAAGAAGAGAACGTAAAAACAAATGTTCTTATTGCTCAAGGCGGATTATTTAAGACACCGGTTATTGCCCAGCAGGTTCTGGCAGATGCTTTAGAAACGCCAATTACTATTATGAAAACTGCCGATGAAGGTGGGCCATGGGGAATGGCAGTTTTAGCTGCATATGTTTTATATCAGGAAAATAATACAAGCAAGAAAACACTATCTGATTTCTTAGATCAAAATGTTTTCATTAATCCAGAAACAATGACTTTAACGCCTGATCCTCATGGTGTCAGTGGATATCGTAATTTTATTAAGTTATATAAAAAAGGCTTGGCTATTGAAAGAACAGCAGTTGAAAAGTTGTAAATTTGAAAGGAAGTGAATTAGAAATGTTAGAGAAATTAAAAAAAGAAGTTTATGAAGCAAATATGCAATTGCCCAAATTAAATTTAGTTACTTTTACTTGGGGAAATGTTTCAGAAATTGATCGAGAAAAAGGGTTGTTTGTAATTAAGCCTTCTGGTGTACCATATGAAAAGTTGACACCTGACGATATGGTAGTTGTCAATTTGAAAGGAGAGGTTGTTGAAGGAAGATTAAATCCTTCAAGTGATACGCCTACCCATACCGTTTTATATAATGCTTTTCCATCCATTGGAGGGATTGTTCATACTCATTCACCATGGGCAGTGTCTTTTGCTCAAGCTGGAGTTAATATTCCAGCATTGGGTACTACACATGCAGATACTTTTTATGGAGATGTGCCGGTTTCTGATGCATTAACAAAGGAAGAAATTGAATCTGCTTATGAAGAAAATACAGGTAAGGTAATTGTTAGAACTTTTCATGAAAAAGATTTAGATCCAGAAGCTGTTCCAGCAGTTTTAGTTCGTCAACATGGTCCATTTACCTGGGGAAAAGATGCTAAAGCTGCAGTTTATAATGCTAAAGTGTTAGAAGTTGTTGCTCAAATGGCCTATCATTCACTTCAGTTAACCAGAGCAGATATTAAAGTTCCACAGTTTTTGTTAGACAAGCACTATTATCGTAAACATGGTAAAGATGCTTATTATGGTCAAAACAATGCCCACTCAAAAAATCATGCAAAAAAAATTTAATCAAAGGAGTGTTTTAATATGTTGAAAGTAAAAGATTATGAATTCTGGTTTGTTACTGGTAGCCAATTTTTGTATGGCGATGAACAATTAAAAAAGGTATCAAAAGATGCGGAAGATATTGTAGATAAATTGAATGCAAGTCATAAGTTACCATATAAAATTGCATATAAAGGTGTTATGACGACAGCTGATGGTATCACTAAGTTTATGAAGGAAGTAAATTATAATGATAAAGTTGCTGGAGTAATTACCTGGATGCATACCTTTTCACCAGCTAAGAACTGGATTCGTGGCACAAAACTTTTACAAAAACCTTTGCTGCATTTAGCAACACAGTATTTAAATAATATTCCATATAAGACAATTGATTTCGATTATATGAATTTAAATCAAAGTGCTCACGGTGATCGGGAATATGCTTACATCAATGCACGATTAGGTGTTAAGAATAAAATTGTATACGGTTTCTGGGGTGATGAAGAAGTTCAAAATGAAATTGCCAATTGGGAAGATGTAGCTGTAGCTTACAATGAAAGCTTCCATATCAAGGTTTGCCGTTTTGGTGATACTATGAGAAATGTTGCTGTAACTGAGGGTGATAAAGTTGAAGCCCAGATTAAATTGGGATGGACAGTAGACTATTATGGCATTGGAGATTTAGTTCAAACAATTAATGCTGTTTCTGAAAATGAAGTAGAAAATGAATATGAAAAATTAAAGAATGACTATGAACTAAATCCAGGTAACAATGATCAGAAAGAGTATGTTCATTCAGTTAAAACTCAACTTAAACAATTTTTAGGTATTAAGCAATTTCTTGAAAAGGGTGGTTACACTGCCTTTACAACTAATTTTGAAGACCTTTGGGGTATGGATCAACTACCCGGATTGGCAGTTCAACTATTAATGCGTGAAGGTTATGGCTTTGGAGCTGAAGGTGACTGGAAGACGGCAGCTTTAAATCGTCTTTTGAAGATTGTATCTCATAATAAGAAAACCGCTTTTATGGAAGATTATACGCTTGATTTACGCAAAGGGCATGAAGCAATTTTAGGCTCACATATGCTTGAAGTTGATCCTTCAATTGCCAGTGATAAACCATGTGTTGAAGTCCATCCTTTAGATATTGGTGGCAAAGCAGATCCAGCTCGGTTAGTCTTTACTGGATCAGAGGGAGAAGCAATTGATGTAACTTTGTCAGATTTTCGAAATGGCTTTAAGTTGATTAGTTACCCTGTAGATGCACGTAAACCGGAAGCAGAAACACCCAATTTGCCGGTTGCTAAACAAATGTGGACTCCCAAAGTAGGTCTTCGTGAAGGAGCTTTAGCTTGGATGGAAAATGGTGGTGGTCATCATACAGTTTTATCATTTAATATTTCTGAGGAGCAAATTGCTGATTTAGCAAAAATGTTTGGTATTAAATCAGTAGAAATCAAATAAAGCGTGTTAAATTTGTTTAAAATGCGAGCATCCTTAAAGATGTTCGCATTTTTAGAAAGAAGGTTAAATCAATGAAGACTAATTTATTTAGTTTTGGAACTTTTAGAGGAAATGATGTCTACCAATATTCTGTAGAAAATTCACATGGGGTAAAAATTTCAGTTTTAAGTCAAGGTGGCATCCTTTATGAAGTTTCAGTGCCTACTAAAGAAGGAAGAAAGAATCTAGTTTTAAATTTTCAAACGATAAATGAATATTATGATAATCCATTTTATGTTTGTATGGCAATCGGTTTAACTGCTGGTCGATTAACTCAAGGAAAGTTTATGTTAAATAATAAAAAATATAAAATTGAGCCTAATGAAGGAAGTAACGTTCTTCATGGTGGTAAACAGGGTTTTTCAACTGTTAATTGGAATGGAACCATTCATGATAATAAAATAATTTTGGGACACCGATTTACTGAGCGTGAAGGTGGTTTTCCGGGAAATATTGAAGTTAGAATTATTTACAGTGTAAATGAGGATAATGAAATCAAAGTTAGTTTTTCGGCAATTTCGGATAAAGTAACTTTATTTAATCCTACTTTGCATGTCTATTGGAATTTGTCGCAAGAAGAAACTATTTTTAATCACAAAATCAAAATTAATTCTGATAAGCATTTAAAATTAGGAAATGATAAATTACCTTTAGGAGAATTTTTAGTTAATGTCGGAACGCCATTTGATTTTTCTAAAGAACGGATTTTAGGAGATGCAATAAAAGAGTTAAGTAATACATCTGAAAAGGGCTTTGACGACATTTTTCTTGTTGAACCTGATTCAAATGGTAGAGTTGCTAAATTAAGTGCTAATAAAAAATCGGTTGAAATATTTTCAAACCGAAATGGGTTAGTTTTGTTTACGGCTAATAGCTTTACCAAAAACATGAAGTTGTTAACAGAAAATGGACATCCATGGATGGGCGTAGCCACGGAAGCTCAAAATCTACCTGATGGTATTAATCAAGTTGCTTTTCCAAATGACGATATTTTATATCCCAAAGAAAAGAGAACTGAATATATAAAGTATAAAGTCAATTTTTAAAAATTAGTTCAAACAAACGAGTTCAGTTAATTTTAATAAATTAAGCCATCTGTTAACCTAAAATGGATGGTTTTTTATTTTTCTAGTTGAGTCTCGAACAATTAGTTCAGGTTCAAACATAACGGAAGAGACAGGTTTCTTATTTATCAAATCACAAATCATTTGACCTGCTTTTTTGCCCATATTTTCTTGTTCATGTGTAACTGTAGTTAATGAGGGACTTATATATGGTGCCATTTCATAATTATCAAAGCCGGCAACGGCAAGATCATTAGGAACTGAATAACCTGATTTTTTTAAAAAATTAATTAGTTTAATTGCTAATTCATCATTGTAACATGCAATTGCAGATGGGCGGTTATGTTTAAGGTCTAAAAATCCCTTAACTTGCTCAAATAGTTTTTTTAAATCATCATCTGATTTGTACATAATAATATTGCTTTTGTATGATATATCAAGATGATCTTGGCATGCTTTTACAAATCCATTCATTCGATGAACTCCCTGAATATCATCTACTTGAAAAATTCCTAAAATTCTTTCATGACCGAGATCAAATAAATGCTGAATTAGAATTTTTTCTCCTTGTTCATCATCGGTTGTTAATGAAGGAAATTTAACACCTGGATATTTTGCATTGATAAAAATCGCGGGAATTTCATCAGAAATTATTTCTTGATAAAGTTCGAGGTTAGGATTAGGTAGAGCACTTTGGGTTGGTTCGATTATTAGGCCAGAAACGTGCAACTCAAGCATATTTATTAAACTTTCATGTTCTTTTTTATGATTATTATGGGTATTACTAATCACTAGTGAGTAACCATAATTTGAGACTATATGATCAATGCCAGAAATTATTTTTGGAAAAATGTAATCGGCAATATGAGTAGTAATTACGCCAATAATTTCACGATTGTTAGTTATTCTTTTTTTATGCCAGTCTTCAACAAACATTCCAGCACCCTGAATTCGATAGATGACATTTTCGTTTTCTAATTGTCCAACAGCGCGGCGAACAGTATCTCGTGAAACGTTAAATTCTTTAGTCATTTCCGCTTCGGTTGGTAATTTGCTGTCAATTTTATATTTACCAGAAAAAATTTCATTCTTTAAAACTCGTATTATTTTTTGATATTTACTTTCCATTTCAATATTTGACCCCACTACAATATTTTGAAAGAACATGTTATTATAAATTTTAACATTCTGAGAGATGATAGGCAAAAGAAATTATTTTATCTGTTCTTAAAAAGTCCTTGAAGGTTTTTGCAAGAATAGATAATTAACGTTCAATGTTTTATTGACATTTAAAAATAAAACAGTTAGAA
>NZ_AHYZ01000132.1 GCF_000255495.1 Liquorilactobacillus vini DSM 20605 | reverse complement strand
CCTTATTAGTTGTTGATGTTGAACCACTAACAGCATTAACTAATTGCAAAATCTGACCAACGTAGATTAAATTAGCATTAGTTATTTTATTTAATGAAACTAAACTTGAAACACTCGTTCCATGGTTACGAGCGATTTCATAAAGAGTATCACCAGACTTGACCGTATAAGTAGCACTCGTACTACTTGTAGAAGAAGTGCTACTATTTGATGTAGATGCTTGGCTAACCAATTGCAAAACTTGACCGACATATATTAGATTAGTGTTTGAAATTTGATTTATTGCTGCTAATTTCGAAACAGTCGTTGAAAATTTTCGTGCAATTCCCGATAAAGTATCGCCAGACTTGACTGTATATGTGTCATCTGAACTACCACCGGTGTTTGTTGTGTCGGAGTTTTGCGAAGCTACAGTACCAGTATATTTAAAAGCGACTTTATCCCACGCTGTCAGATTATAGTCACTGATTAAGTTTTCCAATTTTGAGGTATAGTCAACATCGGTAGCATAACCATCATTCTTTATTTTTTGAGCTGCTGAATCAGCATTGGTTTCACCAACAAGATTACTATACCTCGAGCTCTCTGCTAACAATTTAGCATGATCAATAATACTGTCGTTATCACTATCATAGACACGAAAAACAGCAGTTACCGTATGATATTTGCCGTTATAATATTCTTCAGTATATAAAGTGACTGTCTTTCCGGTCCATGAACTTCCAGCTTTAATTCCAAATAAATTATGATACTTGCTAGCTAAAGTGGAGGTTCCCCAACCACTCTCTAAAATAGCTTGTGAAGCTGTTAATGAAGGCAATATCTTATATTCAGTCCAGCTATTGATTGATCCAGCTAAAATTTCATTCAAAAAATTAGCAACTTTAGTATTACTTCCATATGCAGAGGTATTTTCATTTGTCAATTTTTCCAATTCAGCAGTTAATTGGTCTGTAACTGAAGCCGTCGTAGCTTGGGTTGTTTGACTAGCCGAGGAAGTACTCCCAGCTGTGCTCGAACTCTGCTTAGAATTAGTAGTATCTGTTGAAGAGACTGTGCTTGTTTGCTTAGCATCAGCATCACCAGTATTATTTGAAGATCCATTACTCTTGGCT
>NZ_AHYZ01000133.1 GCF_000255495.1 Liquorilactobacillus vini DSM 20605 | reverse complement strand
TGTAATCAAGACATTGGGCTGAACGAGCAATTCAGCCAAAATCGGATCATCAAATGGTTGTGCCCGTAAGTCATGTTAAAAATTGAGTTTTCATTTTCATAAGTATCTAATGCTGCTCCAGCAACTCGATGATTTTTAAGTGCGGCCAGCAACGCCTTACTTTCAATCAAAATTCCACGAGCTGTATTAATGATATACACACCCTGCTTCATCTGTGAAAAAGCTTTTTCATCTAATAAATAGCAATCCTGTGCAGTTGCCGGTAAATGCAAAGTGATCACATCTGCCTGTTGCAATAAAGCAGCTAATGTTGGCACATAAATCCCTTGAGACTTCAACTTTGGATCAGGATATAAATCATAAGCAATTACTCTAGCACCAAACCCTTGATAGATCTTAATTGCCGCCTTACCAATTCGACCAGTTCCAATGACACCAACTGTTTTGCTGCGTAACTCTTCACCAATAAAGGGTGCCCAGCGAAAATCATGGGCGGCAATTTTTTGACGAAAAATCGTAGTTTGTCGCAAAAGCTGCAATAACTGTGTCACGGAAAATTCAGCAATCGCGTTGGGGGAATATGCTGGAACATTGGTAACCGGAATTTGACTAGCTTTAGCTGCAGTTAAATCAAGATTATCAACCCCAACATTTCTGATTGAAAGAACTTTGATCCCCTGTTTTTTAAAGAACTCAAACATTCCTTCAGGATAAGATCTAGTCTGTAAAGCTAATACGGCATCATATCCTGTAGTTTTTTTTAAAGTTCGCTCATCAAGTACCCCTGAATCTAAAGTAACCTCAATCTTATTTTGCTTTGCCCAAGCTTGGAAATATGGCTTTTCGTCGTCACGAACGTCAAAAGCAATAAACTTCATTATTAAAGTCCTCCTTAAATTAATATCGTTCGTGTAATCTGACAATTATATTTTAACCCCATGCGCACGTAAAAAGGAAATCTTTGCTGAACGTTTTTGATGTTTAAAAGCATATTCAGCTTTAAGGGCTGTTGATTTATCACTATAGGTTTCAAAATAAATAATCTTGACCGGTCGCCGTTTTTGAGGTCGGGTATATTTCGCTCCCTTACCCAAGTTATGAGCCCGCTCACGTTGTTTCAAATTTGTTGTAAAGCCGCCATATAACGTTTGATCCGCACAATAAAGAACATAAAAATAGTATTTTTTGCTATTATTTTCCATGAAGCATTTGCCTAACTGCTGTCGTATATTGATTATTTTGATCATATACGACCAAGGGGGGTAAAAATTTCATTCCCTGCTGACTACCCTTTTTGATAGCTTCAACTAAAATCATATTAGCCGGTCGATTAGCTTTAGGATAAACCAAGCGGACTTGATTAACCGCCATCTGAGCTTGGCTTAACAAGGCCAAAATTTCACTAAATCTATCAGGACGATGAATCAGAAAAAACTTCCCTTTCATTTTTAAAAGCTGACTGCTAATATTGATTACTTGATCTAAATTGATTTTAATTTCATGCCGCGCAATTGCTAAATATTGATTGGGATTTTTTTTGCTCATCTCTAAATCAGGAAAATATGGTGGATTGCAAACAACCGTATCAACGGAATCTTTATTCACTGAAGAAAAAATCTGCTTAGCATCCAAATTTAAAACCGACATTTGTTTTTCCAACCCATTTAGTAAAATACTACGCTGGGCCATGTCAGCCAATCGCGGTTGAATTTCAACTTCAATGATTGAAGCAGCAGTCTTGTGGCTAATAAATAAGCCAACTGCACCATTGCCAGCACATAAATCAATGATCCGGCGATCAGCACGTTTCGCCGGGCGGCAAAAATCAGCTAATAAAACTGCATCTAAAGAAAAAGAAAAGACTTCAGGGCTTTGAATAATTTGCACGCCGTGAGCAGTTAACTGGTCAATTCGCTCATGATTATTTAAATTTGTTTTTAAATTCATTTATTTCGATCCTTTATGAATAACTTGCAACCTTTTTTAAAATTAGGCATACTAATAACTGAAAATCAATTTAGAAAGGAACTAAAAATCGTGTTCTATTCTTTTATCCGGATCGTTGCCCGCTTAATCGTTTGGATAATTAACGGCAACGCTCATTATTTAAATAAAAAAAATCTCCCTCAGGGTAATTATATCTTAGTTGGTCCACATCGTGCCTGGTTTGATATGATTTATTTTGCTTTGGGCGCCAGTCCAAAAAAATTTTCTTTTATGGCTAAAAAAGAATTATTTAAAAATCCCATTCTGTGCTTCATCTTAGTTCATGCCAATGCCTTTGCCGTCGATCGTAAAAATCCGGGGCCTTCAGCAATTAAAATCCCCGTTCGCTGGTTAAAAAAGCGCGATCTTTCACTAATTATGTTTCCATCGGGCACACGCCACTCTCAAAAGATGAAGGGCGGCGTAGTCTTAATAGCTAAATTAGCCGGCGTGCCGATTATTCCTGCTGTCTACCAAGGACCGGTGACCTTTAAGCACTTAATGGCTCGCAAAAAAGTTACGGTTAATTTTGGGCAACCAATTTATGTTGATCGCAAAGTTCGAATTAATGACGAGCTCGAACAAAAAGTTATTACCCAATTGCAGACCGCTTTTCAACAACTCGATGATCAAATTGATCCCAACTATGTCTATGTGGATCCCAAAAGCCTGAAACAAAAATAATTAATTTATAATTTAGCAGCTAAGGAGGCTGAGACAAAATTAGTATTTTGTCTCAGCCTCCTTAATTAAAACTATTTTCTCTTGGCACTTTGGGCCTTCATTGCATTCATCATCTGATGTAATTTACGTTCTGAAGGTTTTTGACCCATTTGCAACATCATAGTTTTTAACATATTCTCATTAATTGGAGGATTTTTCTTCAAGTAATTTTCCATATATTTTCTGGCTGCAAAAAAGCCGCCCACAAAACCTAAGACCAAAGCTAAAATGATCAATAAAATCCATACGCCTGTCGACATAACAGTAGCTCCTTTCGAATGACTTCAAGTTTAATTTTACACAAAAGATTCGCAAAAATAAAGACAAAATTAGTTAATCGTCTCGTAATCCTCGTTGTTTTTGAATCTCACGGACCTTTTTTGAAGTTACCTCTTTACCATTTTTATCAAAAACGCGCATCATTTCAACATTACTTCGAAATGTTTGTCGAAAAAGAGCTAAGTAAGTCTCACGTAAACTTTGCTGTTCGGCCTGCTCATCAACTGTTAAACCCTCTGATTTTTGCTTGTGAGCTAACTGATTGATTCGATTAATTAGTTTGCTTGGTATTTTTGATGCCATATTTTTCCCTCATTTTTTATTAATTTTACTTAA
>NZ_AHYZ01000134.1 GCF_000255495.1 Liquorilactobacillus vini DSM 20605 | reverse complement strand
ATTCTGTAATTTTCGATTGCGTTTGAGCCGAATAATGTAAAACACATCGTCAGCTTCACAGGCATCGTAAACTTCTGGCGTGGCGAAGCCACTATCACCACGAACCAGAATGTCAGTCGTAGGCAGCTTAGTTTGATAATGCTTTAATAGTGGTGTTAAAAAAGCTTTTACATCTTTGCTGGTGTAAGCATTTCCAGGACGCAAGACAGCTTTCAATAAGTTACCATCTTGATCAGTTGCCAGTAATGGATGATATCCTTCAGTACCATAATGTGCGTTGTAATTAGTGGCTTTCTGTTTGCCATAAGTGTCTGAGTGGGTCGAATCGATATCGATAATCGTGGCTGTCTGGTTGGTTAACAGTCGAGCACGATCAACCAAGGCCTCATTTAAAGCCTGTAATGTGTTAACACTACCTTTATCAAAACGTTGCCAAAAACGTGATATTGTTGCTTGTGAAGCCAAATGTCAAGGGCGGTCTAGAAATGTCATAAAAAGGCGGAATAAAATTGTATGAAAATGGCGGTTTAGTGTTGGCCATTCATTAACCTGTATGACTTTCCCTTAATTTTGATAATATGCGAATGATAAACAAGACGATCCAGAATCGCTTCTGCTGCTGCCAAATTGTGAAGT
>NZ_AHYZ01000135.1 GCF_000255495.1 Liquorilactobacillus vini DSM 20605 | reverse complement strand
CAATAAAAAATTGTTTGATTTAGAGCTTAGTTTAATATTTTTTCGAGAATGTCGTCAGCAATTAGCGCACGTTTTTCTTTAGCTTCAGTTGTATTAATTCCTTGATATGGATTTTCAAAAACTTCTTTGATCCCTTGATCCTTAATTAACACAATCCGATTTGCCATTCGAACGGCTTCATTAATATCATGAGTAACTAAAATAGTTGTGATTTGTTTTTTTTGACAAACTTTTATAATCAAATCTTGCATATTGCGTCTGGTTAGGGCATCCAAAGCACCTAAGGGCTCATCCAATAGCAGCAAGTCAGGATGAGCAAATAACGCTCTTGCTAATGCCAGACGCTGTTTTTGACCACCAGATAATTTAGTTGGATAAACATCGGCGTATTCAGTTAAGCCAACTAAATCAAGGAGGTTCTTGGCTTCCTTTTGAGCTTGCGTATTTTTGCTAGCAAAAGTAATATTATCTAAGACTGACATCCACGGTAAAAGTCGATCCTCTTGAAACATCATTCGAGCTTTATCATTCGTTTTCTCAATCAGTCGATCACTTTGCTTAATTTCCCCGTTATTTGGTTGTTCCAAACCGGCAATTAAACGTAACAGTGTACTTTTTCCACCGCCGCTTTTTCCGACCAGTGCTAAAAATTCATGATGATAAACATCTAAATCAACGTTTTTTAAAACAATATGCTGACCATAGACTTTACTGATATCACGGATGGTCATTAAAATATTTGCTGTCATTTTTCCTCCTATCCGCGCCAATCTAAAAAGATAATTTCTAGATTTTTAGCAATGAAATCTGATAATTTGCCTAGCAATGCATAAATTAAAATACATAAAACAATTGTTTTCATATCCATAAACTGCTCAGCGTTAGTTGACATATAACCAATTCCAGAACTTGCAGAAATTGTTTCAGCGACAATTAAAGTTGTCCACATTACGCCAAGCGCATACCTGACACCCATTAAAATCGTTGGTAGAGCCGCTGGAAAAATGATTTTACGAATCATAGCTGAACGATTCAAACCATAAGCTTTACCCATCTCAATAATTTTATGATCAACCGAAGTGATACCATGATAAGTATTAATGTACATAGGAAACATACAACCAATTGCTACCAGAAAAATCTTTGCTGGTTCACCAATACCCATTAACAAAATAACCAGTGGAATCAAGGCCAAATGAGGGATGTTGCGGAGCATTTGAACGGTACTGTCAAATGTTAAGCGAGCAACTTTTGATAAACCATTAATAAAACCAAGAACAAAGCCTATACCACCACCAATCACGAAGCCGACAGTTGCTCGATATAAACTGATGCTCATATTTTGAGGTAGTTCCCCCTTAATGGTCAAATCGATACCATCTTTTAAAACTTCTAGCGGTGAAGGCAAAACTGATGATGAGACCCATCCAATACTGACAACTAGCTGCCAAAACAAAATAATGGCAAGCGGAATAATCCAAGGGATGATTCCTTGAAGCGAAAACTTTTTCTTATTAAGGACTGATGCGTCACTCATGACAACTACCTCCTTGTGTATTTAATTCCTGTTGCAACTGAAATCTTAAAATTTTTCCTACCCGATTGTGAGGCAGTTTATTTACAAAAATTAATTGTTGCGGCCGTTCAAATTTAGCAAGATCCTTTTCCAATAATTGAGTTAATTCTTTTTTGGCAATTGCTTGGTTGACAGAATCATTCAAAACAATTACTGCCACGATTTTTTCACCAAATAGCTGATCGAAAATGCCAACTGCTGCAGCTTCGCAAACAAAATCTGCTTGCAATAGTACGTTTTCAATCTTAAGTGGACTAATCTTATGTCCACCGTAATTGATTAGTTCTTTAGATCTACCAGTTAAATAAAGATAACCGTCAGAATCAAAATATCCTAAATCTCCCGTTCTTAGCCAACCATCGATGAAATCAAGGCTAGGATCTCGATTTGCGTAGGATGTAATTACATTTTTGCCTTTTAATAAAACTTCTCCAATCTGTTTAGGAAGTTTCGCCGGTCGATTATTGATCAGGATACTGACTTTAGTTCCAATCGGTTTGCCAACAGAGCCTCTTTTGGAATGTTCTAAAGGATTGACACAGATCTGGCCAGCAGCTTCGGTCATCCCGTAACCTTGAATGATTGGAAGCTGATATTTTTTTTCGAAGCGTTGCTGTAATTCACTGCTTAAAGGCGCAGAAGCACTTCTTAAAAATCTTAGGCTTGAAGGAGCAACAAAATTTTGTTGAGCTTTTTTGTTTGCCAGTAAAATTGAAATAACACTGGGTGAAGCAGAGACCCAAGTTATTTTTTCATCTTTTACTTGTTGCCAAAAATGGCTAGCGCTGAACTTCAGTGGCAAAAGAACGCATCCGCCGCTCAATAGCGTTGAAAGCATGGCAATGATTTGAGCATTGATATGAAAGAGTGGCAAAACGATTAAAGTTCGATCTGCTGCAGTTAACTGCTGGCTTTGAATGACAAACTGAGCTGCTGTTAATAAATTTTCGTGAGTTAAAATAACTTTTTTGGGTTTTCCAGTTGTGCCAGAAGTATACATCATCAGGGCAGGCTGAGTCGCTATAGGTGAATCAATTAAGCTTTTGCTGAGATTTGAGCAATTATCATCTACTTTATAAAAAATATGACAAGATAAATCTTCTTCTAAGCTAAGCTCTTTTTGCCGCCACATATTTTGCTTTTGCAGCAATTTAAAATGTGCAACTGACGGGAAAACAGCTTGATAGTTTTCGGCCGTTAATTCGTTTTCTAGCTCATTTGCCGTCAATGAAGGGGCCGCTGGATGAATTAGCAGTCCATACTTATAAGCAGCTAGCATTATCAGCGGATAAACTGCACTATTTTCTTTAGTGACTAGGATTCGATCATTTGGACGCAAATTTATAGATTGAAAAAAATCAGTCAGCTGGTTGATAGCATTTTTTGTCTGTTTACGTGTTAGCCAAACATTAGCTGCCAGATCCTTAATTATTTTTTTATCCGGTTGAACTGTTAATATTTCATTAATTTTTGAAATCAGCGGCGACATTTTAACCAGCGTCCTCTCTTTTGCTATATTATGATTATTTCAAATAATCAACATGCTTGCTGATGGTTACCTGTTTGTTTAAAATTCCAGATTGATAAAATGTATTGGCAATTTTTTGCTCTTCTTTAGCGTACTCATCATTCATTTTATAAATACCAAATACGCGACGCTTAACGGCCAATTGCACAACGTTTTTAGAAAGTTTAAGATCTTTAACCATCAATTTGATAACTTTGGCATGATGAGTATTAGCCCAGTGCATATCCTGTTCACCATATTTGATGATCAAACGACTCAAAGAACGATGATTTTTTGCAAACTTAGCTGGAGAAACAATGAAACTGCGATTGACTGCACCAGTTTGTTTGCCATTTACTAATAATTTTGAATTTTCAGTTAACTCAACTTGAGCGACAGTTGGGTCCCAATTAGCCCAGGCATCGACTTTATCTTTGGAATAAGCAACAGCAGCTGCATCTTGATCTAAATTGACCCACTTAATATCGTCGACTCCTAAACCAGCTTTACGTAAAGCACGCAATAGCATATATTGCGAACTTGTGCCTTTAGTGTAAGCAACTCGTTTGCCTTTAAGATCTTTGAGTGAATTGATGCCAGAATTCTTTTTAACTATAATGCCACTGCCTTTTTCTTTAGTACCGCCAGCAGCAACATAAGTAAGCTTTGTTCCGGCAGCTAAAGCAGAAACCGGCGGAGTATCCCCAACACGGGCATAGTCGACGTTACCAGTTGCCAATGCTTGCATCATAGCTGCGCCATTTTGGAATTCTTTAAACTTGACTTTGTATCCTTTTTTTTCCATTTTTTTGGCAAATTGGCCACGACTTTTGGCAATATCAAACTCATCACCAGCTTGAAAGCCAATCGTGACGGATTTCAGTTTAGCGTTATCTTCTTGATGGACCAAAAACCATCCATAACCGGCAGCTGCTACCCAAAAAACAAGTAAGCTAAAAATCAACCATTTTCTTGTTGTATGCTTCATAATGTATCGATGCACCTCTTATCTCAATTTAATTAATTGTTCCGTCAGCTTAGGTCTTAAGATTTTCCCTGTAGCATTACGCGGAAAGTCTTTGACAAAATAAATTTCAGTTGGACGCCGATACTTTGCTAAATGAGTTTCTGTATAAGCTAAAATTTCTTGCCGATACTGGTCTTGGATTTCAGGATTCTCATTTTCAGTGATAATAGCAGCAGCCACATTTTCACCATAAAAGGAATCTGGTACTGGAACAACAGCGACATCTTTAACAAAGTCCAATTCACTGATTACTGCTTCAACTACTGCGGGACTAATCTTTTCACCGCCGTGGTTGATAATGTCTTTAATTCGACCATTGAGCCATAAATAACCATCTCCATCAAAATAACCTAAGTCCCCCGTTTTTAACCAGCCTTCTTTAAAAGAGGACGGATGATGGTCAAGGTAATCGGTAATCACATGGTCACCACGAATTGCAATTTCTCCCTGAACTCCAGGTTTGGTAGTAAAAGCATCTCCCTGAATGATCGCCACATCGGTGTGATAAGGTTTGCCGACAGAGCCAAGTTTAATTCGATCGAGTGGATTAAGCGTACACTGACTACAAGATTCAGTCATGCCATAGCCTTTCAGAATTGGTACACGATAACGTTCAGTAAATTCCCGTTGACGGTTGACAGACAAAATTGCTGAAGCACAGCGAATAAAGCGTAATTTATGATTTGGACGGAACGTTGCATTAGCTTTTTGGTTTTTTAACAAGATGGCTACAATTGTCGGTACAACTGAAGACCAGGTAACGTCATTTTCTAAAATTTGTGACCAAAACTTGCTGGCGCTGAATTTAGGAGCAATTACCATTTTGCCGTCTGTCAACAATGTCGAAATAATAATTAACTCTTGAGCGTTAATGTGGAACATCGGCATAACAATTAAAACTGTGTCTTTGCTTGTCAAGCGATGACTAGTCAAATCATAATAAGCAGCTCGACGCATTACCTCATGAGTTAAACCAACTTTTTTAGGCTTTCCGGTTGTACCAGAAGTATTAAGAATCCAACCATAAGAGCTCTCTAATGGAGTTTTTTCTTTGTTTGTATTGCTTAAGTTCTTTTTATTGAAAAAAACTAGATCTTCAAAAGTATTCAATTTGATATCTTGACGTTCAAGCTCGGCAAAATCGGCGAAAGCATTCGCTGTTTCAGGGGCAAAGATCATTGCCGGATAATCATTTTCCTGATAATCGGCTGTTAACTCGAAAGCTGGCGTTGTTGCTGCAACTGGATGGGCAGTAATTCCCAATTGCCATAAAGCTTGGTTAATGGGTAAATAGACCGAAGAGTTTGCCAAACACATAAAGACAACATCTCCGCGGCCTAAACCAGCTGCCAGGAAAATTTTCTTTAACTGTTGAATATCAGCTTTAAGATCTGCTCCTTCAAACCATTTGTTCAAACGTTCATCCTTTACAAATTTGCGGTGCAGGTTTTTTTCAAGGTGAGCTGTTAGTTCATCAGTTAATTTTGTCATTAATAATTACTTCCTTCCAGAAAATTTTTGTGGTCGTCCGATTAAAATTCCAAAGGGCGGAACTTTGTAACAGAAATATGAAATCAGCCAGGTACCACCTAAAACAAAAAGATAACCAAACGGTAAGCACAATAATAAAAGCCAATTTGGCGCGGCACCATTTAAAGCAGCTAAAATCTTAAGCAGAAAAGTTAAAGCAAAAGTCTGTGTTAAATAAACACCAAAAGAAATTTTTGATGAAACAGTGACTAAACGTGAAAACCACTGCCATTTAGGTTCAAGACGATGTCGATCATATGCCCAGCTGACACACAAGACACTGCAAATCATCATTGAAGCATAAATCATTAAATATGGTTGGTGAATCAATTCAGTATAATGTTGACTTAGTTTTAAGATTCTATCGTTGACGTAGTATAATCCGAATGTTCCCAGTGCTAGCAATCCGGTCAATGAGTAGATAATCTTTTGATGTTCAACAAAAAATTTCTTGACTTGTTGGTAATGAATTGAGGTAAAGGCACCAGCGATAAAGTAAAATTGATACGCTAAAACAAAGTTGCCATAGTATTTGATCAAATACGGCCAGTGATCGTGATTTTGAACTGGATAAATATATTTAGCCCAAATTAGGAAAAATAGTTGGACTAAAGCACTGATTACAAAAATCAGCAAATGATAATTTTTGTATTTTCTAAATAGCCAAAGCATAATCGGAAAAATCAAATATAATTGAAAGGTTACAAGAATATAATACATATAGAAATGATCACCATGGATTACAGCCCAAAGCCAATCGCCCAACCAAGTACTAAATCCTAATTTTTCTCCGGTCATCCAAGCTGCAAACAGCAAAAAGAACCCATTCCAAAATAAGTATGGGATACCTGAACCCTTGTATCGCTTTTTCCAAAACTTGAATATGTTCATATTCAAGTCGTTATAATGCTGCAAAAATAAGACTAAACCAGTAATGAACATGAACCCCATTCGGGTAAAATGTAACATTAGATGAGTTGCCAGTAAGATTAAACGTGGATAACTGTCAGTCATGCTGGCAACAAAAGCCGATGTTGTATGATTGGCCAACACTCCAAAAATAAATATGCATCGCATCAAATCCACTTCATACAAGTAGGGATGCTTCCTTTTTTTAATCAATTCAAACTCCTCCAAAGTATTCTGTTTCCATAAAAACCGGTATTAAATATTATCAGATGTCTTTGAAGAAATTGTGAATTTTTGTCGAACTTATTAATTTTTTATTAAGATAAAGATTATCGATCTTAATTCTTTGAAGTATTGCTAAAAATTTTAAAATCGTACAACTATTCATAATGGAGAACCTCTTTTCTGCCAATCAAGTTTTTTAGAAATGCCTTTTTTCTCAATAAATTAGTTAATGCCCAAGAGATCCCCAAAACTCCCACATAAGCCAGTGGCAATAAAATTATGAGCATAATGAAACTTATGGTTGGTTTTGTAGACTGAATCAATAGATAGATAGTTGTTAATGGTATCAGTTGGACAAGGTAGATTCCGAATGAGCATTCAGCTAGGTTTGTAATCCAATAATTCCATAATTTGCTGTGGCGGCGTCGATCCGCGTACCAAATACCAATCAACCAGGTCTGCAGAATAACTAATGAGGCATAAAATAAGATATATGGCTGGTGAATCAGATTTGCATGATGACGATTCAATCCTAAAACAAATTTATTGAAATAATATAAGCCAATCGTTCCAATTCCAAAACTGAGAGTAGCGAAAGTTATCCAATGATTAAATTTTATGATGAATTGTTTAACATGCTGATAATGAAGAGCACAGAAAGCCCCAGCAATGAAATAAAATTGATAACTCAAAACAAAATTACCGTATGCTCTTATCAAATAAGGCCAATCTGAATGACTAATCCGGCTATAAAAATATTTAAAATAAATTGTCATTAACAGTTGCATCATGAAACTGATTTGTAGAACCTGTAGATGATGACCGTTGGTTTTTTCAAACAACTTGAGCAATAAAGGAAAAATCAAATATAATTGAAATAAGACAAAAAGATAATAAAGATAAAATTCATTGCCATGGATTACAATTTGCCACCATTGAACTAGCCAATTAAGAAAAGAAAAGTTGCTGGAACTGGCTAATGTTTGCAGTAATGAAAAGAGAGTGATCCAAAACAAATACGGTACTAAAAGTATTGAAAAATGTTTCAATAAGAAGTCTTTTACAGCAAGCTTTTTGTTAGCATGTTGCCAAAATAAAACCAACCCCGTAATGAACATAAAGCCAAAGCGAGGAAAATGTAGCAATAGATGCGTCGAAAGCAAAAATTGTCGGCTGACCGTTTGCGAAGGTAATAAATTAGTAAAAGTACTGGCAGTATGATTGGCTAAAACTCCACAAATAAAAAACACTCGCATAAAATCAACTTCGTATAAATAAGCACGTTTTTTTGCTGGCATTGAAATTCTCCTAAGAAGTTAATAGTTTAATGATGGCAAAAAAAATAATTATTTAGTGAACAAAATTTGATTCTTTTCGATAAATGTATGAAGATTTTGCTAAATTTTAACAAACACTTATTTACTCAATTAAGTTAAGACAGGACTTAATAAATTTATTAAGCGCTGTCTTATTAGCCAGTCTCTATATTTTTGACAAGATCATTTGAAAAGCAAATTGCTGAAGCTTTTATGGCAATATATATTTGATATAATTTGACGTGGATATATATAGAAAGATTTTTGCAGGAAACAGCCTTCTCAATGAAAAATTATTTTTTAAAAATGTACAGAAGCTGTAGTTCGTTATTTAAAAGTTCCAACCTTAAGAAAACACTAGCTATTAAAATAACAGAAGGGAGTCAGCTTTATGGAATTTCACTTGATGATTTACTGGAAGTTGATCATGTAATTGATGAGCATGAGACACTGAAGAATCAACATAATGCAAAATTACAAGAATAACTTATCTGCTAAATCTGGTGTTTTGTTTTCTTGTGTATTTTGAGTTCTTTAATTTTAAATCACCGCATATTCCGATTGTTTCCATATTATTAATTACTAATTTAATGATACATATGTTTCATTTTTCTAACCGGAAACTAGCAAAGAAGCACTTATTGCTTTTTACCAGCACATTTTTGTTGTTATTTGGGTTGAACATTATTTTAAATATTATTCTGGTTGGCAACTCTAATTTTATTGCACAGGCAGATCCTTATTTTATTTTTGGTTTTGCGTTTGGCCGCTTACTTTCAATTTTGGGAGCTACCTGCAGTCTAGAAATAATCTTGTTTTTTAAGCCAAATAAATAGTCAACGGTTAATCTACTAAAATAATGATGATAAAAATAATGGCCTTGTTAGACTAGGTTTACTACTTAGCTTAACAAGGTCATATTTATCAGCTTCAAGCGAATTTTGATTGCTTACAGCTTACCATGGTTGAATCACAAATGCTGCCCAGCAATAACTAATGATTAACCCAGCAGTCAGCAACCATTGCCAACGCGGCAGCGGATCAACAAAAGAAATCGTTCGTTTGGCGCCTTCGGTAAAGCCTTGTGAAGTCATGGCGGCAGCCAGATCGCCAGACCAATTTAAAGCGATAATGATGATCCGTAGATATAACCCTGGCTGCCATAAGTGATAAACTTGTCCGCGCATCATAGCCGAAGCTTGAATTTGGTGATATTGCTGGCGAATACGGGCTAGCAAATTGAAGGCTGCTAACAAGCCATAGGCAAAGGTTGCTGGTAATTTTAGATGTAAATGTAAGCTTAATAAAAGATCTTTGACGCGGCAGTTCATGGTGACGGTCATCCCCAGCAACAAGTAAGCGTAGACCCGGGAACCATAGATCCAGGCACTATGCCATTGGTCTCCAGTACCGAAGATCAAAAAGGACCACCAGCTGCCAAATGCTAACGGCAAAGCGGCCAGCAAGACTAGCAGCGTTGTTTTAAGTGAGACGCGACAATATATTAGATAAATTAATGCCAAACTACAAATAACCAGATTTAATGTCACGCTCAAAGAAAATGAAAGTGGCAAACCAATTCCTAACATTATCACTGTCATAACTGAAGCATTTAGCCCGCGTTTTTTAGCCATTGTTCAAGCCTCCTTGGAGCAAGGTCAGCTGCTGGTGGGCTAACTCAAGCTCATAGTCCAGCTTTTCAGTTACCCCAGCCCGCTGATGTGAAACAATTAAGCTGCTTAATTGCAGCTGGGTTGCGGTTTCCCGAATCAACTGCAAAGCTTGCTTCAGTGACTGAGGATCCAGTCCAGCAAAAGGTTCATCCAGCAATAAGACTGGTTGAGCCATGATCAGCATTGACAGCAGCTGCAGTTTTTTTTGCTGACCGCCCGATAGCTGATAGCAGACTTGATCTAATATGCCGGCTAAATCCAGCTGCTGTAAACATTGGATGATCCGCTTAATTGTCCAGTATTTCGGCTGTAGACTGTTTTTTTGGGAAAGTTTGATTTCATCTTGAGCACTCAGTCGAACAAATTGATCACTGCTGTTTTGAAAGACTAAGCCGACCAGTTGGTTCCAATGCTGCTGGTTAAACTTTTGCGCAGCTTTTTGCTGATAACTGATCTGACCTTGATAGGGATGAAGCTGACTTAAAGCTGCTAGCAAAGTTGACTTGCCAACACCATTTTCACCGGATAATAGTCCCAGCTGACCGCGCGGCAATGTAAAATTACTGCCAGTTAAAAGTTGCCGTTTAGCAGTCACTAGAGTTAGCTGCTGCCAACTGAGATCACCTGAATTTAATTTATGCAGCGAAACTGGCCAACTAGTTGCCGACTGCTGTAATTCAGTTAACGGCCGGGAAGTTATTTGCGGTGTTTTTGAGTCTAAATGATACAAATGATCGGCAATTCCTTGATAGCCGCTTAGATCATGATCAGCTACCAAAATGGTTTTTTGATAATTTAGCTGTAGTTGTTTCAAATCATGCAGGAGTTGCTTTCTACCCGTCAAATCGACATTAGCGAAAGGCTCGTCTAGTAAAATGATTTGACTATCTAAAGCCAAAACTGTTGCTAAAGCTACGCGTTGCTGTTCACCGCCAGAGAGTGTCTGAAGTTTTCGCTGCTTGAATGAATCCAAGTTAAAAACTGCTAAAACTTTTTCAATTTGCTGCGGGATCTTAACCAGCGGCAATTGAATATTTTCTAAAGCAAAAGTCAGCTGTTCGCTAACAGTTCGCATGGCAAATTGCCGGCTAGGATTTTGAAATAACATAGCAACTTTTTTGGCGCGTTGGTTAGGCAAAATTTCCGCGACATTTTGTCCATCCAAAACGACTTGGCCAGTTTCAATTTGGCCACCATATTGCGGATATAAGCCTGCCAAGAGTTTAAATAAAGTTGATTTGCCGCAGCCTGATGGCCCAGTTAATAAGCTAAAGGTACCTGGTTCAACTTGAAAATCCAAATGATCAAAAATCAACGATTTAGTTGGTTGATAGCGAAAGCTTAACTGCTGAGCAGCTAATTTAATCATCTTATCTGATCAGTCCTGTCTTAAATACCATTTTTTTAATCCAATAAACTAAAACTCCAGCGAAAAAGCCAATCGAGATCAGCCGAATAACAAATAAACCGATCAATAAGCTAAAACTGTATTGACGATAACCGCTTTGAAAGAGATCCCAAATAAATGTAATAATTGTTGATCCTAAAGCTGAGCAAATCAAGCCCAATTTATCCCAGTTGCGGTAGCCAGTGCAGGCAAATCCCAGCTCATTGCCAATCCCTTGAATAAAACCAGAAAGCAAAGTTGAAGCGCCCCAACTAGAAAATAGTAGCATCTCAACGGCTGCCGCCAGCATTTCACCAATTACTGAGGCCCCCGCTTTTTGTAGCAGAACTCCGGCCAAGGGACCTGCCATGATCCAAACGCCTAAAGTCAGATCATTCGCATAAGGTTTTAACGGCGTCGCAGCTAAAGCGTAATAAGCGTAACTCCAGAGTTGATAAATAATTCCAAAGAAGATGGCAATAATTGCTAGAAAGATCACATCACGTAAAGTCCAATGAATTTTTTTCGATTGATTTATCAAAAAAATCGCTCCTTTTACAAACACGGGCTCCTCAGCTAAAAAATAAAGCCGGCACACTTAAAAGCATGCCGGCACTGAATTAGTTGTTTAATGTATCAAAAATACTAATACAAAAATCAAACTCCCTCCGCTGGCATTATCCAGATCAGGTTTATGGGTATTTCTCAGCCACTTGGCACCCCAGTTTGTTCTTAATTTTGAATAACTAAATGTTAGCAAACTTCTAGGATTTTGTAAAATGTTTTTTTCTGAAGCAAGTACTAAAATTTGCTAGCTAAGGTTGGCCAGAGAATTTGACTAGCCAGACATTTGTTAAATGCGTTATAATATAAGCAGTGAGAGCTGGCGGTTGATGTTCTGTCGGCTTTTTTACTTCAAATTCTTTGACTGTCAAATGAGTAGCCAGATTTAACGAGGGGGAATAATGATGAGCGAAACAGCTAATCAGAATAGTGCTCGTAATAATGCACCGATTGAAGTTAGCAAACTAGGACAGCCTTTTAAAAAAGATACGCATGTCACATTTATTTTTCATCGGCACCATTTTAGCGGCATCGTTGAAAAACAATTAAAAAATTCAGCGATTATTGATTTTGATCAAAAATTTAGTCAGTCAAATACGGCACAAGAATTAAAACAAAAAGTTGTAATTAGTTATTCTAAGCTAAAACTGGCTAAATAAATCAAGATAAGGGTGTGAAAATAATGGGCTTGTTTGGCAAACTAAGGAGAAAGGTGCTAGATGATACGACGCCGATTCAATTAGTTGTCATTGCATATTTGATCCTGATTTTTATCACCTTCTTTTTGTTGAATTTGCCGATTTTTTATCAAAAAAATGCTAAGCCAAGCTGGCTTGACACTTTTTTTCTGGCGGTTTCGTCAGTCAGCGTGACGGGATTGACGACAGTCCCTTTACAGCAAGTTTTGAATCACTGGGGCATTATTTTGCTGGAATTTATCTTCCAAGTCGGTGGCTTTGGCGTAACAATGCTAACAACTGTGATGATGATTTTAAGCGGGAAAAAGATTTCTTTGCATCAACGGCAAATGATTCAAGTCGATATGAATCAACCACGCTTAAGCGGAACAGTTCGGCTTTCATATTCGATTTTTATCTTAATGGTCGTGCTACAGCTGGTGTTTGGGGTGATCTTTTCCTTGTATTTTAGCTGGCAGCAAAACTGGGAGCATTTAAAATCAGCTTTTTTTAATGGATTCTATATCTCAGTTACTGCAGTGACCAATGCTGGTTTTGACATTACTGGCAGTTCGCTGGCACCGTACGAGCATAACCATTTGTTTTTGTTGATCGTCATGTTGTTGATCATCATTGGGGGAATTGGTTTTCCAGTTTTGGTTGAAGGCCACCAGTGGCTAATGTTCAAGTTGCATGATCATGGCAACGGAGTTTTTCGCTTTTCTCTATTTTCAAAATTGGCAGTCTTCTTTGCAGTAATCTTTTTTATTGGCGGAGCAATTATGATTTTTTTAACTGAGTTTAAAGGGCAATTAGCTAGTGAGCCCTGGCCACAGAAGATCATGACCGCAATGTTTTACAGTGCTTCAACGAGGAATGCTGGTTTGCAGCTTGAGTCGTTAAAACATTTTCAAACTGCTACACTGCTAGTTTTTTCGCTATTAATGTTTATTGGAGCCAGTCCAAGTTCGGTTGGCGGCGGGGTGCGAACAACAACAGTGGGGATCTTATTATTATATTTAGCAGCCTTTATTCGCGGTCGCCGGCATGTCAATATTTTTGGTCGGCGAATTGGTGATGATGATATTCAAAAAGCGATTGTTGTTACTAATTTATCAATCTTATTATGTTTGCTGGCAGTTTTGATTTTATCAGTCACTGAAAAATATTCATTGGTTTCATTGATCTTTGAGGTGACTGCGGCTTTTGGAACCACCGGCTTATCATTGGGGATTACCGCTGGATTGAGTTTAGTCGGTAAATGGGTAATCATTTGTTTGATGTTTATTGGTCGAGTTGGAATGCTCTATTTATTGCTGTTATTTGTTTCTAAAAAAGAGCAAGATTTTAATTACCGTTATCCATCAGAAAAAGTTATCATTGGTTAATTATCAAAAAATTTAGTCGAGTTCGCTCAATGAAAAGGCTTCCATGAAAAATGGAGCAAACTTGAACTTAATTTTTTAAGCATTACCAGATTTATTCGGATGAAATGACTAATGATAGAGGCATTTTAATAATTACAAGCTTTGGAAATTTTCCTTAGAGATTTCCATTGTTATGTTATAATCAAATTGCGGGAACTTTTAATACATTTTGGAGGCTTTTTCGTGAAAAAAGAGGAACCACGCTGGCTTATGGTTTTGAAAGTAGCATTGCCCCTGTGTTTAAGCTATGTTCCAATTGGCTTAGCTTGTGGAATCTTGTTAAACGTTGCGGGCTTTAACACGATTCTAACTGGCTTGGTGTCAATTATGGTCTTTTCAGGTGGAGCACAATTTTTAATTGCTTCAATGCTAACAGCTCATGCTCCGTTGCATACGGTTTTATTGATGCTGTTTTTCCTTGAATTGCGGTATGCCTTGTTGGGATCAAGCATATCGCAATACTTGCATCATACCAGCAGAAAGTTTTTGTATATTTTTGCTGTTTCTTTGAATGACGAAAATTATGCTGTTAATTATTTGAAATTTGCAACTGATAAGAGTTGGACACCCAGAAATGCTCTGATGATTGAACATTATTCATTGTTATTTTGGACAATGGCGAACATCGTTGGCAGCTTGATTGGTGGAATATTAACGATTAATTTGTCGATTGTTGATTTT
>NZ_AHYZ01000136.1 GCF_000255495.1 Liquorilactobacillus vini DSM 20605 | reverse complement strand
TAGAACTAAATTCATGATTTTTTCAAAAAAAATCGGTAAAATAAAATTACAAAATTATTTAAGGGTATGAAGGGAGGAAGGGCGCAGTTAATGTTAGGAGACTGTGCGCGAATTTATGGATGAAGAAGATAAAAATCAGGTTTCTAAAATTCAAATAAGCAATGAAAATAAAAAACAACGTCCTCCAAAAAATAATGGGTATGGAAAAGTTTTACTCGTTGCATTGATTGGTGGTGTTCTTGGTGGAGGAATCGTCGCTGGTGGCTATCAATATTATCAAAATAATTCAGCAACGGTTGAAAATTCTCAAGGAACGACAAAAGTCAGCAATGTTAAGGTTAATGTAAGTACGCAATCAACTAAAGCCTTTAATAAAATAAAAAATGCGGTTGTTTCAGTTGAAGCATATTCGGAAAGTAGCAGTAGTAATGCTTTAGATGGTTTGTTTGGATCGGGATCGAATGATGATACGACTGAAAGTGAAGGTTCAGGTGTCATTTATAAGAAAACAGGCAACACTGCTTTCATTGTTACTAATAATCATGTTATTTCTGGTGCAGATAAAGTTGAGATTTTGCTAAATAGCGGCAAAAAGTTAAAAGCTACTGTAGTCGGGCATGATTCAATCACTGATTTAGCAGTTTTAAAGATCAACGCACAATATGTTAAGCAAGTTGCTTCATTTGGTAATTCAAATGACATCAAAGTTGGTCAGACGGCCTTAGCGATTGGATCTCCATTAGGGTCTAAATATGCAACTTCCTTGACACAAGGAATTATTTCAGCTAAAAAACGGACAATTGATACAACCGATAGTTCAGGAATGACAACTGGCCAAACAACAGTTATTCAAACTGATGCGGCAATTAATCCAGGAAACTCTGGCGGTCCATTGATCAATCTTGATGGTCAAGTCGTTGGGATTAACTCGATGAAGTTGGCGTCAACTAATTCAAGTTCAGATTCATCGACTTCAGTTGAAGGAATGGGTTTCGCAATTCCGAGCAATGAAGTTGTTAAAATTATCAATGAGTTAGTGAAGAATGGTAAAATTAGTCGGCCAGCCTTGGGAATTTCTTTAGTGGATCTTAGTTATATTTCTTCGACTGATCGAAAATCAGTTTTAAAGTTACCATCCAGCGTTTCAAATGGAGTAGTCGTCTTGAAAGTTTCTAATAACTCACCAGCTAAAAATGCTGGTTTACAGAAGTATGATGTGATCACATCATTAGGCGATAAGAAAGTTAAAGGATTGGCAACCTTGCGGGAGGCATTGTATAAGCATAAAATTGGCGATACAGTTCAAATTCAATATTATCATGATGGTTCACTGAAAACGGCTAATGTTAAGTTAACTTTAGAAGCTAATGATAAAAATACTACAACATCTTCAAACTCAGGAAATTAATGATTAAGTTCAAAGATAATTGTTAATTATGAATAAAGGCAGGTTAGCATAAAAAAATTTTCATGCTAACCTGCCTTTTTGTATAAAAATGGCCAAAAAATGAATTTAATCAACAGGGTGTGGAAAAAGAAGTGGATAAGTTATAATTGAATTGTTAAAAAGTCAAAGAGCTTTACGAAAATAAGTTTTCATTGCCGGCTTTAGTTATCCACAGCTGAACAAAACAACTGTTGATAATATTTATTTTTGCCAAAGACAGATTGCTTTAAATACTGATAAATCAACAATTTGGGGAGAACAAGTTATCAATATTCACAGGTGAATAACTGTGGATAACTAATTAGAGCTTGACAAAAATGACTTAAATAAATCTTGTGACGAAAGTTTGTTCGTAACAAGATATTGACTGATGAATTGTGGATATGTGGATAACTTTGTGGATAAGATGTGAAAAGGTGGTAAGTTATGAACATCAAATTGCTGGTCGTCGGTAAATTGAAAGAGAAGTACTTAAAACAGGGAATTGCAGAATATGCTAAACGCTTAACTAAATTTTGTAAATTTATAATCATTGAAGTTCCAGATGAAAAAGCCCCAGAAAATTTAAGCCTTGCTCAAATGGAACAAGTCAAGGAAATTGAAGGGCAGCGTTTGTTAGCTAAAATTAAGGAAAAAGAGTATGTTTTTGCATTAGCGATTTTAGGTAAAGAACGAACCTCAGAAGAATTTGCTAATGAAATCGAACAGTTGACGACTTACGGTCATAGTGATTTAACATTTATAATTGGCGGTTCGTTAGGGTTAAGTTCTGCTGTTCTAAAGCGTGCGGATACACAGATTTCATTTGGGCAGTTTACATTACCGCACCAATTAATGCGCCTAGTTTTGACAGAACAGATTTATCGGGCTTTTATGATCAATAATGGTAGTCCGTATCATAAATGATATGGTTCTTATGGTGGAAGTGTTATAGCAGATTTCTGTAAAAGATTGGTCACTAAACTGATTAGTTTCTTCATTTCCTTTAAATTTAGAGCATTTTAATTTATACTTACTATTGTGCATTTAATAAATGAGTTATAACTCGACTGGTTCGTGAACTTCCCAGGATAAAAAACCAAGGATCTCATCCCGAGACAGGGAAAGGAGGTTGGAAAATGAATGCAAAACAAAAAGTTATTATTGATTGTGATCCAGGAATTGATGATAGTCTAGCATTACTGTTAGCGATTAATTCGCCAGAGCTTGAAATTCTAGGGATTACGATTGTTAGTGGAAATGTACCGGCTGAAATTGGCACGCAAAATGCGCTCAAGGTGCTCGAATTTACTGGCCGTTTGGATATTCCAGTGTATATAGGAGCAGCTAAACCATTAAAAAGAACTTATGTCAGTGCTCAGGATACTCATGGACAAGATGGTTTAGGCGAAAGCCAACTCCCATTGGTTACTAAAACAACAGTTCAGCCGGATGCAGTTGGTTTTATCGAGCAAACTTTGGCGCAAAATCGGCAAGTTGTGATTTTAGCAATTGGACCGTTAACTAATTTAGCATTAGCTCTTAAAGCTCGGCAGACAGTTTGGCATAATTGTCAAGCAATTATTTCAATGGGTGGCAATTTCCGCTCACATGGTAATTGTTCACCAGTAGCTGAGTATAATTATTGGTGCGATCCAGATGCAGCAGCTTATGTTTTTGATCACACCCCAGTTCCAATTAAAATGGTTGATCTAGATGTGACTCGAAAAATTGTTTTGACGCCCAACATTCTTGAATACATTTGGCAAAAAAATCAGCGAATCGGTAATTTCATAAAAAAAATAACCAGATTTTACTTTGATTTTCACTGGCAGCAGGAAAAAGTCATTGGTTGTGTGATCAATGATCCATTAGCTGTTGCTTTTTTACTTGAGCCAACTTTGTGTCAAGGTTTTGAAGCACGAGTAAAGATCGTTACTGACGGTTTAGCAATCGGTCAAAGTATGGTTGATGTCCAAGGTTTTTGGCAAGAAACGAGTAATGCACTTGTTCTGACAGAAGTTGACGGCCAGAATTTTATGCACATGTTTTTACAAAGGATTATTCAAGCAAAAGATCCGGAACTGACAGAAGTTTTGGATCAAATCATGTGAAAAAGGAACGGATCAAATGTCAACTAAAAAGAAAATCTCGTTGCAATTTATTATTATCATTGCAATGGCGGCGGCTTTAAATATTGTTGGGAGCAATTTGGCTTTATTATTGAAATTACCAGTGTATTTAGATACGATTGGAACAATTTTAGCAGCTGCTTTATTAGGCCCACTTGCGGGATGCTTTGCTGGTGGAGTTACTAGTATTATCATGGGCTTGACCAGTGATTTAATCTCATTATATTATTTACCCGTACAGTTAGTAATTGGTCTTGGTGCAAGTTTGTTGTATCATAAATGGCAACCTGACAAATGGAAAAGTCTCTGGTTGGTAGCATTGTTGATTTCTTTGCCAGGAACAGTTGTTTCAACAGCAATTACCTACTTTTTATTCCATGGAATCACTTCATCTGGCTCAAGTATTATTGTGCAATTATTATTGGGGTTGGGTTTGAATAAAGCTTTTGCGGTCTTTATTGTCCAATTGATCACTGATTATTTTGATCGCTTGATTGGAGTTAGCGTAGTTGCCGTTTTGTATCGGATTTTAAAAGCAAAAATTGTTAAACCTTTATAACCAAAGTTTTGAAACAGTTAGTCAGGTAAGCTGGCTAACTGCTTTTGTATGTTAGGAGGAAGTTTTTATGAAAATAATCATTTCGCCAGCCAAAAAGATGCTGTCGGCACCTGATGACTTTGTGATTCAAGGACTGCCGGTCTTTTTAAAACAAACTCAGCAATTATTAACTTGGATGCAGTCATTAAGTTATCAGCAGTTAAAGAATGTTTGGCAGTGCAGTGATCGGTTAACAAAAATTAACTATCAATCCTTGAAAGAGATCAGTTTAACTCAAGCATTAACTCCGGCAATTATGGCTTATAATGGTATTCAATTTCAAGCGATGGGTCCAGAAGTTTTCTCTCAGCCAGCATTAGATCAGGTAGCGGCTGATTTATATATTTTATCAGGTTTTTATGGTGTCTTGCACGCTTTCGATGGGATTCAGCCGTATCGGTTAGAAATGCGTGCAAAAATCAACATCAATGGTTATCAAACATTGTATCAATATTGGGGTGATCGGTTATATCATCAAGTTTTTCAAACACAGGAACCAGTTATTAACTTAGCTTCTAAGGAATACGCTCAAACTATTGAAAAATATTTACAACCGGGGGATCGCTTGGTGACATGTAGTTTTAAACAATTTAGTCAGGGAAAGTATCGTCAATTGGCAACGGCTGCCAAACGGGCCCGTGGAAATATGGTTCGATTTATTGTTGAAAATCAACTCAGACAAGTTAAAGCGTTAAAAGATTTTAATTTAGAAGGCTATCAGTATCAACCAAAATTGTCTAGTAAAAATAATTTGGTTTTTGTTAAAGAAAATGGATGGAAATAAAAAGCTTTCCGCCTTAAATTAGGCAGAAAGTTACCTTATTTTTTAGTGGTCTTGCTTGGCAACTAAAGATAATCAAGTAGTAATTGACCATGAGGAATATTTAGACAATGTTTTGGCAGTTTAAGCAATCATCAATTATCGCAATAAATAGTTTATAAAGAAGATTTTTGCAATGACTTAGTTGCTATTCAGCTATTTTCCAAGGAATTACTCTAAGATTTGATTATTAGTTTCTGGACCTAAGAAAGCGACAACTAAAGCTGCAATAATTGCAAAAGCACTCATGACGACAAAAATCATTGTTGCATTAGCAACAGTTAACAGCCAAGAAACGAACAAAGGCATTCCAACAGTAATCAATTTGGAAATTCCATTAGCAATTCCAGATCCCCGAAAACGATATTTGGTGGTAAACAATTCAGAAATATAAACACCAATTACAGAAGCCATTAAAATATAGAAACAAGTTGTTAATAAGAAACCAATGATCATTACCATTGCTGGAGCTTTTTGAATTGAATAAACTAAACCTAAAATAGCTGCACCGATAAAAGCACTAATGATAGTTGGTTTTCGACCGATCCGATCAACTAGTTGTGAACCAATAGAGGCACCGACTGGAGCTCCTAGCATCATTACAGTACTAAAACCTAAAGAAGAAACAATATTAACGCCTTGTTTGACCAATAAAGTTGGAACCCAGGAAGTAAAAGTATATTGGCAAACAATTGCTGCCGAAACAGCGAAAATAGCCACAAATAAATTTCGCACAAAATGTGAATTGATCTCAGCAGCAACTTTTTCAGCCATTTCTGGCTTTACAGTTTGTTTGGCTTGGGCAATTTGAGCGGTTTTCATTTCGTTTTCGAGTTGATCAATCACAACTTGGGCCTCTTGATAACGTTTGTGGTTAATACTCCAGCGGGGTGATTCCGGCAAAGTTCGACGAAAATACCATAAAACTAAAGCAGCGGCTCCGGCGATTACAAACACAATGCGCCAGGTAAAGTGTGGAATCAGCAGCGTACATAACAACATTGCTAGTGGTGCACCACAATTAGCAACGAATGAGGTAGTTGCACACCAACGGCCGCGACTTTTGATGGGAGCAAATTCATTAATCATTGAAAAGCCAGTCACAATTTCAGTACCTAAGCCAATGGCCGCAATAAATCGACAGCCAATCAGAAAATGCATATTGGGAGCAAAGGCCCCTAATAAGGTAAAACCACCAAAGATCAGCAGGTTCAATTGATAAGCCCGCTTGCGACCAAAGAAATCACCAATTATCCCAGCAAAGACGGAGCCCAGAAAAAGTCCCAAAAATCCAACTGACAAAAAGATTGAGTTTAATGGCAAGGTTGACCAGCCAGTTTTTAACATATAGCTGCTGACGCCACTGGCTAAGTAAACATCAATTGCATCAAGAAACATGCCAGCTGAGACTAAAATAAAAATCTTATAAAAAGTTTTAGTTGGCTGAATTTGATCCATCCGAGCCTTCAGACTACGTGCTTTAGTTTGATCAAACTCTCGTTCATTAACAACTTGTTCCATTTAAATTCCCCCTATGGTAGATCAGATTATCCAAAGTTCGGTATTTTTTGTTCAAAAGCACTGATTTGTGGTTCATATTGCAGGGTTACATCAATGTCATCGGTCCCGTTAATAAACTTTTCTTTCCAAGTTGGATCGATATCAAATGAATAACTGATCGTTCCATTGATTACTTTTTGCTTGGGTAAATCAATAGTGATTTCCTGATCTGGAGCAAGTTTGGCTAATTGATTGCGAGCAGCTTGAGGCAAAATAATCGGCAACAAGCCATTCTTGGTGCAATTCATGAAGAAAATATCACTGTAGCCACCGGCAATAATAATTTTAAAGCCCCAGTCTTTTAAAGCCCAAGCAGCATGTTCACGAGAAGATCCGCAGCCAAAATTGTCGCCGGTAATCAAAATTGTTGCTTGTCGACGTTCAGCGTCATTTAAAATGAAACTTGGATCAGGGGTACCACCATCCTGGTAACGCCAGTCATTAAATAAGTGTTGTCCATAACCAACTTTTAAAATATTTTTTAAAAATTGCTTAGGAATAATTTGATCAGTATCAATATTGTTATTCATCAGTGGAATTGTTGTACCACGATGTACAGTAATAGCTTCCATCTTAAATTGCCTCCTTTTGGCGAATATCAACGAAATGTCCATAAATAGCAGCTGCGGCGACCATCGCCGGGCTAGCTAAATGCGTTCGAGCGTCTTTCCCTTGTCGGCCTTCAAAGTTGCGATTAGTAGTTGAAGCGCAGTGAATGCCCGCCGGAATTTTATCAGGATTCATTGCCAAACAGGCCGAACAACCAGGATCACGCCATTCGCAACCGGCGTCTTTGAAAATTTTATCAAGTCCTAATTTTTCAGCTTCATTTTTGACAGTTCGCGACCCAGGAACGATCCATGCAGTAACATGAGGCGAAATATGATGTCCCTTAATAACCTTAGCAGCTTCTTTGATATCTTCTAAGCGACCATTTGTGCAGGAACCAATAAAGATCCATTGAATGGGGATCTCGGTAGCTTTGATTCCTGGTTTCAAGTCCATATAGTGATAAGCACGTTCAAAGTTCTTATCACTCGACTTGGGCAAAGTAGCTGTTATTGGAATTGCCATCGCCGGATTAGTCCCCCAAGAAATATAGGGAGCTAACTGGCTGACATCAAAGTCAATAATTTGATCATAATCACTCGGGTCATCAGTATAAAATTGCTTCCAATAGTCAACAGCTGCTGCAAAATTTCGTGGAGTGTATTTGCGATCCTTTAAATAATCAAAGGTGGTTTGATCTGGTTTCATCATTCCCATTTTTGCACCGCCTTCAATGGCCATATTGCAAATAGTCATACGATTTTCCATGGAAAGCTGCTGTAAAGTATCACCGTAGAATTCAACTGCATAACCAACACCAAAATTAACGCCATGTTGAGCAATCAAGGCCATGATAATATCCTTAGCGGCAACGCCTGGTTGAAGCTGGCCATGTAAATGAATTCCCATCGTTTTTGGCTTCATTTGCCAAATGGTTTGGGTTGCCAAGACGTGTTCGACTTCAGAAGTACCAATTCCAAAAGCAATTGAGCCAAAAGCACCATGCGTTGCGGTATGTGAGTCGCCACAAACAATTACTTGTCCTGGTTGAGTTAATCCAAGCTGCGGCCCAATTACATGGACGATTCCTTGATCAGCAGTTCCCATTTTAGCTAAGCGAATTCCGAATTCTTGACAATTTTTTTCAAGAGTTTCAATCTGCTTTTTTGAAATCTGGTCTTTGATGTTGAAAATATCTTTAGTTGGCACATTATGATCCATTGTCGCAAAAGTTCGCTCTGGTCGTCGAACCTGACGCTGATTTTCTCGCAAGCCTTCAAAAGCTTGCGGAGAGGTGACTTCATGAACCAAATGCAGATCGACATAGATCAATTGGGGCTCACCAGCTTGACCAGTAATCACATGTTTTTCCCATACCTTATCAAATAATGTTTTCCCCATGTTGTTTCATCCTTTCAAATTTTCAATAATTTTGGCGGTTACTTCCTTGGTGGTTGCGTGACCGCCTAAGTCCGGCGTTACGATTCCAGCCTTGATAGTCTGTCTAACCGCAACAGCGATCTGATCAGCAATTTGATTTTCATGAAATGATTCGCGAAGCATCATTTCAATACTTTGAATCATTGCCAATGGGTCTGCGATCCCTTTGCCAGCAATATCTGGAGCAGAGCCGTGGATCGGTTCGTAAAGATTTGGGCCATTATTGCCAGCACTCATCGAAGGAATTGTTCCTAATGAACCAGTTAAAACGGAAGCTTCATCACTTAAAATATCCCCAAACAAATTAGCGGTGATAATCACGTCAAAGAAGGTTGGCTGACTGATCAATTTCATTGAAGCTGCATCGACGTAGCTAAAATCAACTTTGACAGTTGGGAAATCTGCCTGAACTTGTTGGGTAACTTGCCGCCAAAGCTTGGAAGTTGCTAAAACGTTGGCCTTATCGACGATTGTTACATGTTTTTGACGGTGTTCACTCATCTTAAAACCCAAGCGCAGGATCCGTTCGATTTCCTGTTTAGTGTAAGTTGAAGTATCAAGGGCCGCCGTCGCAGTTTGCTTTCGTGGCTGGCCAAAGTAAATTCCACTGGTCAATTCGCGAACGATCACAAAATTAGTTCCTTGAATAACAGCTTCTTTAACAGGAGAATTTTGAGCAAGAATCGGATCGACCCGGGTTGGCCGAATATTAGCAAATAACTGCAATTCATTTCTGATTTGTAATAATCCGGCTTCGGGACGCTTCTTAGCCTGATCCCACTTAGGACCGCCAATTGCACTCAACAAAACAGCATCAGCGTTTTGGCAGCTATGAATTGTTTCAGCTGGCAGGGGATCACCAACTGCATCGATTGCCTGACCACCGAAAGGTAAATCTTGAATTTGATAAGCAAATTTACCAGTACAGGCAGCAGCCAAGACAGCTAAACCAGCAGTCATGATTTCTGGCCCAATATAATCTCCACGTAAAACAGCAATTTTTTTGGTAGTCATTGCATTACTCCTTTGAAATTTTTAAACAATGAAAAAGCGTCTCATTCATAATTAGAATGAGACGCTTTTTCATCGAGCCCCACTCCGATAACCGCAAATAGGACTCGACATAATTGATGTCAGAGTCCTCAGTCACAGTAGTAGGGCAAATTCAATTGTTGAATAAGTTGAATTTATCTGTTGCATGACTAAGAACTCCTTTCACTTTATTTAATAATAACTTAATCCCTTTTTAATTTCATGTCAATAGTAAATTGTAAATTTTTCTAAAGTAACTAAACTTGTTCCACGTGAAACAATTAGTTGCTTTTTAAATATCACTATATCAATACAAGCTGCTTTGTCTGGCACACTTAATAACAGCTTGATATATTAAGTTAGTAATGCGCAGGCAAGTAATCATAAGTACATAGGAGTTTGTATAAAGCTTGAGTCAGCTTTTGCAAGAGTGTAAAATCTTTTAAAAAGACAGCTGCTTTTTAAGAGAGGGTGGTAATGATCAACCAAAAGTTAATGGAATCATTAAAAGAAACCGGTTGGAGAAATTTGATCGATCGAGGTACCTTAAAACTGCTAATGGATCACCCGGCTTACTCAATTAAACTTGATTGGTTCGCCACTCTATACTCGAGCTTTTAAAAGATTAACTTTACCAGCAGCAGCTAGATTAAGGCTGGTTTTGCGACAGGTACAGGCGAGTATTGATCAAAATGGCTTTTTGCAAATTAAGCGGCAGCAATTTTATCCACGATTACCTCCGCATGCTGATTTTTTAGTTGAATTCAGAAAACAGGTTCGGCGAGCTTTTCCAGCAAAAAGTTTACGAGCATATGCCAGGGATCCTGCACAACCGCAATTAGCTGAGCTAGCAGGGGAGATCCATTTATTTCGCAGCTACCTAGATTGGCAAAGCATTCGTTATATTCGAACGAATTTTAGCGGTCAAACTGATTTTAAAAAGTTACAAAACTATGGTCAGCTTTTTAAAATCAAACTTGATTACAGTACCAGCGCGCGTTTCCATAATCGGTATTTACTCAACAAGAAATTTAGTTACCCACAAAACTTTAAAGTTCAAGTTGATAGCTGGCACCGCATGTCAGAATTTATTTTGGAAATAGACACACAAAAATTTGTGACCGAATGGGATGTGTATCGCCAATTGACCAATCAGTTAATTGATTCCAATAAAAATACGTATCCATTATCTGTGTTATCAGCAGTTGCTAACACCGGTTCATTTAATTTTGGCTTGCCTAAAGGACGGTGGGCGTGGTTATTAAAATTTAATGATACTCATCAGCGTTTAGATGTGATGCATCCTACTGATCCGCAAATACGCCGTTGGTTGCTCAAAAGAAAATTTCGAACACCGAGCAGTTATCGGCGCCAAGGAGAATATATCGACCTAATTGTCACTAATAAGGATTTCGCTAGCTGGCAGAAAGTTCCCATTCCAAACCGGCGAATGGTCTATCTTGACTTTCGCCGGTTTTATCAGCAAAGCTTGCCAGCAAGAAATCGGGGCTTTGCTGATTATTGGCAGCAAAGAGGAAACAAAGTATTTAATTTTAGTGAATAAAACTGGAGTGGATTACTCCACTCCAGCATAAGTTTTAAAGCCATTACAGTTTGGAGGAATTCTAGCGTCTCCATTGGCAGAAACCCAAATTTGTTCGGGCTTTTTGACAATTATCAAATAAGGGAAATTTTCTAGTTGGGAATTAAATCTTTCTTCCTAAATAACGTGCGACTTGGCTAACGTCTTTATCGCCACGGCCAGAAATATTAATGATCACGATTTGTTTAGGATCCATTTTTGGCACGATTTTAACAGCTTGAGCTACGGCATGCGAGCTTTCCAAAGCAGGGATGATCCCTTCTGTTTTTGATAACAAGACGAAAGCAGCGACAGCTTCTTGATCAGTAATTGGATAATATTCAGCCCGTTTAGCATCTTTTAAGTAAGAATGTTCAGGACCAACCCCGGGATAATCAAGGCCGGCTGAAATCGAATAAGCTGGTAAGATATTTCCTTGATCATCTTGTAAAACGTAAGAACGCATGCCGTCAGAAATACCAATCTTGCCATTAGTCATAGTTGCGGCATTTTCGGGAGTATCGACGCCTTTGCCAGCTGCTTCAGCTCCAATCAGTCGAACTTGTGGATCTGAAATAAATTCCGCAAAAGCACCTATCGCATTTGAACCACCACCAACACAAGCAATTACTGCATCTGGCAAGCGGCCTTCTTTTTTTAAAATTTGTTTTTTGGCTTCGCGACTAATTACGCTTTGGAAATCTTTGACCATCATTGGATAAGGATATGGACCGACGGCTGAGCCTAAGACATAATATGTGTCAGCTAAATGCTGAGAGAAGTAGGAAAACGCAGCATCGACGGCATTTTTTAAAGTTCCATTGCCAGTATGGACAGCATGAACTTTAGCTCCAAGCAGATTCATTCGAAAAACGTTTAATTTTTGACGTTCAACATCTTCAGCTCCCATGAAAATTTCACATTCCATCCCAAATTTAGCTGCGGCAGCTGCGGTTGCGACACCATGTTGACCAGCACCAGTTTCAGCAATAACTTTATTTTTGCCCATTCGTTTGGCTAATAAAATTTGACCTAGAACGTTATTTAATTTATGGGCTCCCAAGTGATTTAAATCTTCACGCTTGAGATAAATCTTGGCACCCTTTAAATATTTGGTCAGCGATTCCGCAAAATATAGCGGTGTTGGCCGTCCTGAGTAGTCTTTGAGATAATAAGCCAATTCTTGTTGAAACTGAGGGTCATCCTTAAATTGATTATAGGCTGCTGCAACTTGATTCAAAGCTTCCTTAACCTGATCAGGTACAAATTGACCACCAAATTCACCAAAAAATCCTGTTTTTGTTTGTTCTGTCATATTAGACACTCCTTTTATAATTTTTACTGTTAAGTAGAGAGTCTAGTCAGACAAAAAAAGTTGACACTCATCGCTATGACGGTGTCAACTTGGTAAAATACCCAATTCCGTAAAATGAAAGACTCCGGCATAGACTCTCTAAAAATCAAAATTTGATCTTAGCGAGTCACAGCCGTTAATTATGACGTTCCTCGCTTAACTATGCCAAAGTTGCCAGTTTCTACGTGAAAATGTCATTTCTGTCTTCCTTTCTATCTTTGATGCTTTTATTATTAATGAATTATTATTAAAAGTCAAACAAAAACTAATTTAGATAACTGGACGTTTAGCGGGTTTAGATTTAAGTTCATCAAAGTTGTAATTGCTTAGATCCTGTAAGCCATTTTGACTAGCATCAAAATAAGCTGTTAAGCTTTGAGCGATCATTAAATTGAGATTTTTTTGCGGGTCGAACTGAATCACGACAATTGGAGTATGATTAGCAAAAGCAACGCCAATTTCAAACATCGTACCCGAATCGCCTTCATTGTCGCCATTTTCTAAATTATAGTCTAAAATTGCAACCAGAACATCAGCTCGATAGATTTGGCGAACGTCAGAAGCAAAAACATATTGCTGCCAAGCACGACTGCCAAATTCTTCTTCCTCAAATTGATGTTCTTGCGGTAAAAAAATGCTTTTCGAATCAATAGTCGAATTTTTTTCGAGTGCGGTTTTAACTAATTGAATTCGCTGCTGTTGTTGATCGCTAAAAAAAGGTGCTGCTAGATAAATTTTGTTCACTTTACCAACCTCACTTTAAATTAATAAGATGATAAATTTATCATACTATACTTAGCAAGCTAATGCTTTATTTTTTTGATCAGTCAGGGTATGATGATAAATGGTCAACTAAGAAAGGGTGGAGCAGTTATTTTGATCACATTATCGGGAATTATTGGTTCAGGCAAGTCAAGTTTAACGGGAATTTTGGCGAAAGAGCTAGGCACTAAAGCATTTTTTGAACCGGTGGAAGACAATCCGGTTTTACCATTGTTTTATAAAGGAAATGAAATAGCTGCCCAAAAAAGAGCAGCTGGGGATTTAGAAGCAACTAATCCATATGCTTATTTGTTGCAGACATATTTTTTGAATCGTCGCTTTAAAATGATCAAAGAGGCTATGCAAAATGATAATGATATTTTAGATCGATCAATTTATGAAGATCAAATATTTATGAAAATGAATACCGATTTGGGAAATGCGACCCAAGTTGAATATCAGATTTATAAAAGCTTGTTGGACAATATGATGGAAGAACTACCTTACGCAGCTAAGAAAAAATCACCAGACTTGATGATCACTATCAAAGTATCTTATGAGACGATGATTCAGCGGATCAATAAACGAGGACGTAAATACGAATTAGTTGCAAAGGATCCGTCATTGGTGACTTATTATCAGCGATTATTAAAATATTATGATCACTGGATGAAGAACTACGATATTTCACCACAATTGATCATTGATGGTGATCGGTTTGACTTTGTAGGAAACCAATTAGATCGAGTTCAGGTGCTTGAAAAAATTGAAAAAAAACTTTTAACATTAGGTAAGATTTCAACCACTCATGCTGATAAATTGTTTTATCAGCATCGGCAGGCAAATAAAGCTTAATGATCAGCAGGGGGAAGTTAATTGCCTCCTGTTTTTTTGCTTTTTATCAATAAACAACTAGCCTCAAGAACTAAAAAATATTATACTTTTATTAAAACTGAGGTGAAGGTTTTGCAATGGATTAAACAGATTATTAGCAAAAAAAGTTTCTTGCAAAAAAAAATCACTAAAATTGTTGGAGTGACATTGATTTATTATTTAATTTTTCAAGTTGGTGCCAGCGGAGTTTTTCTTTTTTTAAAGCACGTTTTAAAATGGCCGCTTCAGCGTTTGAATCAAAGTGGTTGGCCATATTTGGCAGCAATTTTATTTGGTTTTATTTTTATTATCTTGATTTCTTCCAAACAAGATTGGCAAAGGTATTGGCAAACTGGGCCACAAAAAATGACTGCCAAAACTTTTTTAAGTTTGATTGCGATTTTGTTAACTGGTCAGATTGCAGCAAGTCTTTTTGCCCAGTTTCTAGAAAGTGTTTTTCAACTTTTTGGCCTGAGTGTCTTAGCGCAGTTAAAAGATGCGACACAACATAGTGAAAGTTTTTCAATGCTATTGTATGCAGCTGTTTTTGGTCCTTTGCTGGAAGAATTGGTTTTCCGTGGTTTTGTTTTGCAGAGTTTAAATAAAATTAATTCAGTTTTGGCAATTTTGGGCTCAGCTTATCTGTTTGGCTTATATCATGTTAATTTTGTTCAAAGTCCGTTTGCTTTTTT
This sequence comes from Liquorilactobacillus vini DSM 20605, assembly GCF_000255495.1. Classification (GTDB taxonomy): domain Bacteria; phylum Bacillota; class Bacilli; order Lactobacillales; family Lactobacillaceae; genus Liquorilactobacillus; species Liquorilactobacillus vini. The sequence continues at coordinate 14,177 of NZ_AHYZ01000136.1, read as the reverse complement.
GATTGGCTTAGTTTTGGGATATACAGCGTTAACCTATGGACTCTTTTGGTCGTTGCTCCTGCATATTTTTAATAATTTTGTTTTAGGGGATTTTTTGAATCAGCTTTTACGTTTGGTACCAACGATAGCGGCAAATGAAATCAGTAGTGGGTTAATTTTATTTGGTGGAATAATAGGAGTCTTGGTCCTTGCAGCTAAAAGTCAACTGATTAAAGCTTGGTTTTCAAAGTTGAAACTTTCCCGCCAGTTTATCAAACTATATTTTGGCAATCATTTAGTGATCTTGATCACCGTTAGTGTTGTTATTATAGCTTGTTTAAGTCTGGGCCGCGTTTAATTAGAGAGAAGGAAATAAAATGATAAATTATCAACGCATTTTAGTCCCAATTGATGGATCAAAAGGTGCAAAAATTGCTTTGAATAAAGCAATTAAAATCGCTAAAGAAAATCAGGCGCATCTGGATATTTTAAAGGTAATGGATATGAACTCACTGGATTTAGGCAATACCGGTCTGATTTTAGATGGCGAGCAAGTTTATCAAATCGAACAAGCTAATGAATCTTATTTGACCAAACTTAATCAAGAGTTAGTTAAAAAATATGATTTGAGTTCAAAGCAGTTTCATGTGCATTTACGTTTTGGTAATCCTAAAGTGGTTATTGTTCAGGATTTTCAACCAGAGTATCATAATGATTTGATTGTTGTGGGCTCAACCGGGAAGAACTTTTTAGAACGATTAGTCATGGGATCGGTTGCTTCGTTTGTGGTTCGAGAAGCAAGCTGTGATGTGTTACTAGCTCGCAGTGAGAAGTAGGTATTAAGGTGTAATTGTAATTGGTTTTGAATAGGGGGAGTTTTAATGTCGTTTGCAAAAGTCAAAGCTTATTTTGAAAGCCGGCAGGTAGCAGATAAATTGTTTCGCTTGCCAGCTTCTGGAGCGACGGTTGCCGAGGCTGCCAAAACACTGGCTATTTTACCTGAGCAAATCGCTAAGACCTTAGCTTTTAAAATTAATGGCCAGCCAGTAGTTGTTGTAATGGCTGGGAATGCCAGAATTGATAATCACAATTTTAAGGCTGAATTTGGTGTGCGGCCGCGCATGATACCAGCTGATCAAATTAATGATTTAATTGGGCATGCAGTTGGTGGTGTTTGTCCATTTGCTTTAAATTCAGGTGTCGAGGTTTATCTTGATCAGAGTCTGGAAAATGATCTGGAAGTTTTTCCGGCTGCCGGAGACCAATTTCATGCAGCTCGTTTAACGTTACCTGAGTTGCTCACTTTAAGTCATTATCAACGCTGGGTCAAGGTAACAAAATAAAGTTGTTTATATATAGTTGAATAGGGGGGCAAAAAAGAACAGATTCAGATAATTTTATCTGAATCTGTTCTTTTAGGGCTAGACTCGTTATTTTGTAAATGAAAATGCCCACACAAATAAATTACAAAGTAGCGAATTTTTCTTTGATCGTGGAAGCTGAATTGGCTAATTTTGCCTTTTCTTCAGCGGTTAATGGAACATCAACAACTTCCTCAACCCCATTTTTTCCGATAATTGCCGGTTGACCTACATATGAATCATACTTCTGATTATAATAAGAACAAGGACACATTAGATGAGCATCATCTAAGACAGCTCGACTGAGTTTAATCGCACAAGTTGCAATTGCATAACTGGTGTAACCTTTACCAGCATATACATCCCAGCCGCCAGCTTTAACATGTTCTTCTAATTTTGATAATGGTAGATTTTTCTTTTTAGCTAGTGGCAGCAAATCTAAACCGTTGACTTTAACTGTTGACCAAGCAATAAATTGTGAATTGCCGTGTTCACCATAAACATAACCAGTTACATTTTTAGGATCAACGTAAAATTGTTCAGCAACAACTCGTTGCATTCGAGCGGTATCTAAGAATGTTCCAGTTGCCATTACTTGTGATTGTGGCAAGCCAATTTCCTTTTGCAGATATTGAGCAATCGCATCACAAGGATTCATTGTAACAATCATAACACCATGAAAACCACTAGCTTTGATTTTGGGAGCAATATCTTTAACAATTTCACGTGTATCATTAAACTCAGCCCAACGATTATTGCCAGTTTGATTTTTCAAAGCTAAAATATTGCCGGCGGTTACAAATAAAATATCAGTATCTTTTAGTTCATGATAATCCTGAACCTTAATTTTGGGGCGTGTTTCTAGTCGAGCAGTTGCATCTTGCAAGTCGAGTTGTTCAGCTCGAGCTTTTTTTTCATCCTTATCAATTAATACTAGTTCGTCTGCATCACCTTTAGTTACTAGAGCGAAGGCAACAGTTGAACCAACATGACCAACACCTAGAACAGCATATTTTCTTCCCATGAATAATCCGTCTCCTTAATTTGTTTATCTGATATTAAAAAATTTCAAATCGTTCAATTATCTGATATTGAATAAATTTTATTTCCCCTATGAAATAAAATTAAATGCTCACTAAACAATTTCCAAATGTAGTTGATTATTTTTAATCAAGCCAGCTTTTTTCATCATACCGTAAGTAACTAATGAAATCGTAGCTGGTAAAACCACACCGGTAAACATATAAATTGCAAAAGGTCCCCATCCTTGAGCGGCATATGCTAATGGTGCAATAAATGAATTCAATCCTAAACCAGCTAATTTATAAGTGGAACGAAAGCCAAACAAAATAATGGCAACTGGTGCGCAAACAATCGCTGATAATAATGAAGGAACTAACAATAACGGATTGACCAGCAGGTTTGGAAATTGAACTTTAGGCGTCATTACGCCTTGCGCAATATTAGCGCCTAAATTGTTTTGCCGGAATGACATTGCTGTAAAAGCAACAAATTGTGAAGTTGTTCCAATCAAAGCAGCAGCCGAAGAGATTGGATCAAGTGTTAAAGCAATTGCCAAAGCAGCTGAAGAAGCTGGCGTCATTAAAAATAAAGCCCAAACTAATGAAACAGCAATTGAACCAACAAATGGATTAACTTGCATACTTTTAGCAATAAAGGCACTTACATCCAGCAATAATGGCGTTGTCACAGCTGCTAACCCCAAGCCGCTGATCCCCCCGACTAAAGTAGCAGTCAGCGGCACTAACATCATGTCTAAAGGAGTTTTACCAGTTAAGTATTTGCCAACTAAGGCAGCAATTAGTCCAGCTAAAACTGCACTAACTGGTTGCCCAGTTGAAATTACTGCACTGCCAGCTGCTTGAGCAAGAGTTGAACCAGTTGCAGTGGTTCCATTAACAGCAGCATTAGTAAAATGGACGGCATTTGCCCCAACGGTTGATGAAATCATGGCACTGAAAATAACTAATGAATTAGTGTTAAGCTGTGAAGCAATTGCAACGCCCAAAGCTGGGGCAAGTAAATCATTAGCCATAATTCCAACTTGATAAAGTGCGTTCCAGTGAATAAAAGAAGCAACTGTTTGGATTAGTAAGCCAATTCCTAAGGTAACTAGAATAGCATTTGCAATAGCTGCGCTTACTCGATAGGCATATTCTTTAACAGTTACATTGTGGTCAGAATAAGTAGTATTTTCCATAGAAAGAACTCCTTTTGTAATTGTTTTAAAATGATGTAGTAGTAGTTGAAAGTGTGATACGTGAAGCTCTATAAAAATTAAGAAATGAAGAATGAATTCCCCCTTTAAATTAAAAGCTGATGGCAATCAAAATGTAATAAAAAAGCACCCATCATTTTTAACTAAAACGATGGATGCTGATAATAAAAAAATTCCATCGCCTTAGATTAAACTCCTAAGCGCGATGGATTCAAATCTCAATTACATACTAATTAGCCGAGACATTGAATAGCACATCGCGCGTGCTAATAATGACTAGGCTCACTAGGTATTCAACTACGATTGTGTTGAAATTAGGTCGACAACTTCGTGACATGCTATCCAACTCCCTTCAAATTAAATTCAACTTTTACTTGATATCAATAATTATAATGACAAAAATTAAAATTGCAAGCTTTTTTTAATGAAAATTTTATTTTTTTCATAAATTTAGTTGAAAAACCTTTGAAGACATTGTTTGTTTCAAGGTACAACTTTTTTGACGAAAGCCCAAACTAAAACTCGATAAGCTGCAAAGTTCAAATAACTTTTAAAGGACAGGAACAAAAGTTGGGGTAAGGCTGCAAGTTGACATTTTATAAATTTGCAAGTATATTAGAGTCAATCATTCTTATCTTAATTGATAAAGTAGTCAAAGTGCTTTATCCACGTGATTAATTATTTATTCCGTGGACTAGCGCTTTTTTTCTTGTCTAAAACTAAATAAAATGAATTTTGGGGAGGTATTTATAATTGAATGAGGTTACAGAATTTGATACGATTGCTGCGATTTCCACACCTCCTGGCGAAGGGGCAATTTCGATTGTCCGGCTTAGCGGTCAAGCAGCAGTTATAATCGCACAAAAAATTTTTAAAGGAAAGAATTTAACTAAAGTTCCAAGTCACACGATTAATTACGGACATATTGTTGATCCTGAAAATAGGCAGGAAATCGATGAAGTTATGGTTTCGGTTATGCGCGCTCCTAAAACTTTTACGCGAGAAGATATTGTAGAAATTAATTGTCATGGTGGAATTGTTGCAACCAATCAGATTTTACAATTGGTTCTCAGTAATGGAGCACGATTAGCTGAGCCTGGTGAATTCACTAAACGGGCTTTTTTACATGGCCGAATTGATTTATCACAGGCTGAAGCTGTAATGGATTTAATCCGCGCTAAAACTGATCGGTCAATGAAGGTTGCTTTAAACCAGTTAGATGGAAATTTGGGACATTTGATCAAACATTTTCGGCAGGATATTTTAAATGTTCTGGCTCAAGTTGAGGTCAACATTGATTATCCTGAATATGATGATGCCGAAGTGATGACTGCGAAGTTATTACGAGAAAAAGCAACGGATTTACGGACACGAATCACGCAGCTTTTAGCAACCGCCAAACAAGGAAAAGTTTTAAGAGAGGGCTTGTCAACCGCGATTGTTGGTCGGCCTAATGTTGGTAAATCAAGTTTATTGAATCACTTATTGCATGAGGAAAAAGCAATTGTAACTGATGTGGCAGGCACAACACGTGATGTGATCGAAGAATATGCTAATGTTAATGGTGTTCCACTTAAGTTGATTGATACGGCTGGAATTCGTCAAACTGAAGATAAAGTTGAAAAGATAGGCGTTCAACGTTCTAAAAAAGCAATCGACCAAGCAGACTTGGTAATGGTAATTTTAGATGGTAGTCAATCACTAACAACTGAGGATCGGCAACTGTTAGCATTGACAGCTGATAAAAAACGTTTGATTATTGTCAATAAAGCAGATTTGCCACAAAAGCTGACCGGAACAGCTTTAGAAGAACTAGTTGGTACAAGCACTACTATTTTGCAAGCTTCGGTTTTGAAAAACCAGGGGCTTGATCAGTTAGAGACAGCTATCGCAAATTTGTTCTTTGCAGGAATTGAAAATAGTCAAACTACAGTCTTAGTTACTAATGCTCGTCACATTGCACTTTTACAGCAGGCTAAACAAGCTTTGAATGATGTATTACATGGATTAGCTGCAGGGATGCCAGTTGATTTAGTTCAAACTGATCTGACAACTTGTTGGGAGCTATTAGGAGAAATTACAGGTGATAGTTATCAAGATGAGTTATTAGATCAGTTATTCAGCCAATTTTGCCTAGGAAAGTAATAATTATAAATATAGGAGATCAAAATGGAAGTCAAGCAATATCAAGGACAGAATTATGATGTGATCGTAGTTGGAGCTGGACATGCTGGCTGTGAAGCCGCCTTAGCAGCAGCGCGAATGGGAAATGAAACATTGTTGATTACAATCAATTTGGAAATGACAGCCTTTATGCCCTGCAACCCATCGATTGGTGGTCCGGCCAAGGGAATCGTTGTGCGTGAAGTCGATGCATTAGGTGGGGAAATGGGTCGCAACATTGATAAGACATATGTTCAAATGCGAATGTTGAATACCGGTAAGGGGCCGGCTGTCAGAGCATTACGAGCACAAGCTGATAAGCGAATGTATTCAATTGAAATGAAGCATACTTTAGAGAAACAGCCCCATTTGATTTTGCGACAAGCAATTGTTGATGATTTAATAGTTGAAGATGGTGTGATTAAGGGCGTGATCACTAACACTGGTGCACGCTATGGTGCCAAAAGTGTTGTTCTAACTACCGGAACAGCTGCTCGGGGCAAAATTATTATTGGTGAATTGACCTATTCTTCAGGTCCAAATAATACCCAACCAGCGAAAAAGTTATCTGGCAATCTGGAAAAACTGGGTTTTGAGCTGAAACGCTTCAAAACGGGGACTCCACCACGTGTTAATGGACAAACGATTAACTATGCTGAAACAGAAGAACAACCCGGTGATCAACAGCCAAATCATTTTAGTTTTGAAAGCAAAGATGAAGATTATATTCCGCCTAAGGATCAATTGTCTTGTTGGCTGACTTATACTAATGAAAAGACTCATCAAATTATTCGCGATAATTTAGATCGTGCACCAATGTTTTCTGGAATCATCAAAGGTGTTGGTCCACGTTATTGCCCGTCAATTGAAGATAAGATTGTTCGGTTTGCCGATAAGCCACGACATCAGATTTTCATTGAACCTGAAGGAAGGCAAACAGCTGAATATTATCTAGATGGTTTATCAACGTCAATGCCAGAAGAGATTCAACTTAAAATTGCTCATTCAGTCAAGGGCTTGGAGCAAGCTAAGCTAATGCGTCCAGGCTATGCAATAGAATATGATATTGTTTCACCATATCAATTAAGACCAACTTTGGAAACTAAGTTAGTCAAGGGCTTATACACAGCAGGTCAGACAAACGGCACCTCAGGATATGAAGAGGCCGCTGGTCAAGGTATTTTAGCCGGCATCAATGCTGGTTTGCATGCTTTAGGAAAAGAAGAATTAGTTTTAAAACGCAGTGATGCTTATATCGGAGTAATGGTTGACGATTTGGTAACTAAAGGAACAAATGAGCCATATCGTTTATTAACATCACGTGCCGAATATCGTTTGATTTTACGGCATGACAATGCTGATTTGCGTTTGACAGAGATTGGCCATCGGGTTGGGTTAATTTCTGAGGAACGTTACCAAGAATTTTTAAAGAAAAGGCAAGCCATTGAGGCTGAAAAGCAACGTTTGCAGACAATTCGAATTAAACCAAATCAGCAGGTTAATGAATTTTTAAAGCAACATGGATCAACTCCATTAAAAGATGGCGTTTTGGCAAGTGAATTTTTGCGGCGACCAGAAGTAAATTATCAGGACTTACAGAATTTCATTCCTGCCCCAGCACAGCCACTTGATCAACGGGTAATTGAACAAGTTGAAATTCAATTCAAATATGCTGGTTATATTAAAAAGGCTTATCAAAAAATTGAGCGACTTAAAAAAATGGAAGCTAAGAAAATCCCAGCTAAAATCGATTACGATGCGATTGATGGTTTAGCTACTGAAGCGCGGCAGAAACTAAAGAAGATTCAACCAGAAACGTTAGCACAAGCTAGTCGTATTAGTGGCGTTAATCCAGCTGATATGGCTATTTTGGCCGTTTATATTGAACAAGGACGAATTGCTAAGGTTAATTAAATTTCAGGCAAAACTATTCTAGTTAAAAACTTAGACTAGAGTAGCTTTGCTTTTTTATTCACAAGAAAAACTTTTTTTATCAGAAAAATTAATTTTGATAAATTAAATCAAGAAAAATTAAAAAAATCAAATGCTCAAAAAGTCACGATGTTTAAAATTAATAAAGATTGCTTTAAAATAAGAATGTAAGCGGTTTATATAGTTAAACCAAACAGCATTTTAATAGATGCTAAAGATTTTTTCGTTATAATCAAAGTAGTTGGAATTTTTAAAGTTTAAGGAGGTTAGACTAATGTCTCAAAAAATGATTGATTTTTCAACGTTAACTCAGCAAGCTGATGAGTTTAAAACCGTTAAAGTGTTAGATCCAGATGGTAAGTTACTACAAAAAGACTTTGACGATATTTTACCTGATGAAGAGTTGCAAGAGCTTTTTCATCAAATGATCTGGTCACGTACACTGGATGATAGGTCCACTAAGCTAAATCGTCAAGGACGGTTGGGATTCTATGCGCCAACAGCGGGTGAAGAAGCCAGTCAGATAGCTTCAAATTTTGCAATGAAGAAGACTGATTTTTTATTACCAGCTTATCGTGATGTTCCACAGTTAGTTTTGCATGGCCTGCCGCTTTACAAAGCTTTTCTCTGGTCAATTGGTCATGTGGAAGGCAATAAATATCCACAAGATTTTTCAGCTTTACCTCCACAAATTATTATCGGCGCGCAATATGTTCAAACTGCGGGTGTGGCTTTAGGAATCAAATTAAAAGGAGAAAATCAAGTTGCTTTCACTTACACTGGTGATGGTGGTACTTCTCAAGGTGACTTTTATGAAGGGATCAACTTTGCCGGAGCTTTTAAAGCACCTGCAATTTTCGTTGTTCAAAATAACGGTTTTGCAATTTCAGTGCCACGTAGCAAACAAACTGCTGCTAAGACATTAGCTCAAAAAGCGGTTGCTGCAGGCATTCCTGGCATTCAAGTTGATGGAATGGATGCGTTAGCGGTTTATGAAACAATGAAAGAAGCCCGTGAATATGTAACTGCCAGTAATGGACCTGTTTTAATTGAAACATTGACTTATCGTTATGGTCCGCATACTCTTTCGGGTGATGACCCTAAACGTTATCGGACTAAAGAAAGCGGTGAACCATGGCATCATAAAGATCCATTGATTAGGATGCGCAAGTATTTGACTGCAAAAGGGCTTTGGAGTCAAGCTCAAGAAGATCAATGGGTAGCGGCTGCTAAAGCGGAAATTAATGAGGCAATCGATCAAGTCGAAAAAATGCCTAAACAAAAAATTAGTGAATATTTAAAGAATACATTTGTTGATCTGCCAAATAGTTTACAACAAGCTGCGGCAGAATATGAGGAAAAGGAGGCACACTAAAATGAGTCAAAAAACGATGATCAAAGCAATAACTGATGCACTAGATGAAGAATTGGCACATGATGACCAAGTTTTGATCTTTGGTGAAGATATTGGTAAAAATGGTGGTGTTTTCCGAGCAACTGAGGGTTTGCAGGCAAAGTATGGCGAGCAGCGGGTTTTTGATACGCCATTAGCTGAATCAGGGATCATTGGCTTATCAACAGGCCTAGCATTAAAGGGATTTCGACCAGTTCCAGAAATTCAATTTTTTGGTTTTGTATTTGAAGCGATGGATGAAATTGCTGGACAGCTTTCACGAATCAGATTCAGATTAGGTGGAACACGAAAGATGCCAATCACGATTCGAGCTCCTTTTGGTGGCGGGGTCCACACTCCTGAATTGCATGCTGATAGTTTAGAAGGGCTGATTGCTCAGGTGCCGGGTTTACGAGTCGTTGTGCCAAGCAATCCTTACGATGCTAAAGGACTTTTAATTTCCGCAATTCGTTCGGATGATCCAGTCTTCTTTTTGGAACATATGAAACTTTATCGTTCAATTAAGCAGGAAGTTCCAGAGCAAGCTTATACGGTTCCTTTAGATCAAGCAGCAGTTGCTAAAGAAGGCAGCGATTTAACCTTGATCTCATATGGCTATATGGTTCAAGAATGTTTAAAGGCAAGTGAGCAATTAGCTAAGGAAGGTATCAAAGCTGAAGTGGTCGATTTAAGAACAATTTCGCCACTTGATGAAACAACGATTTTAGCTTCAATTAAGAAAACTAGCCGGGTAGTCATTGTCCAAGAAGCACAAAAACAAGCTGGGGTTGCGGCCCAAGTTGCATCGTTAATTGCTGAAAAAGGAATTCTTTATTTAAGTGCACCAATTGGGCAAGTTGCCGCACCTAATACCCCTTATCCATTTAGTGATGCTGAGGCGGATTGGTTGCCAAATGAAAAGCAGATCGTTGCCAAGGCTAAAGAGATTTTGACATATTAATTAGGAGGCAAAACAAATGGGCATTTATCAATTTAAATTACCTGATATTGGTGAAGGAATGTCAGAAGGAACAGTTGCCAAATGGTATGTAAAACCAGGTGATCAATTAAAGGAAGATGACGATCTGCTTGAAATTGAAAATGATAAATCGGTTGAAGAAATTCCTTCCCCAGTAACAGGAACAGTAAAACAAATTTTAGTAGCTGAAGGTCAAACAGCGACAGTTGGACAAGTGCTGGTCGAGTTTGAATCTGAGCAAGGTGAGCCTGCAGCAGTGGCCGCGCCAACAGCTCAAACGCCAGCTTCACCAACTGGAGTTAAGCTGGAAACAGCGGTCCCCAAACCTGTCCAACCAGAGTCAGCTGAAACCAAAGTTGGAGTGCCAGATACGAGCTTGCCAGTTTTAGCAATGCCGGCAGTGCGGGCATACGCTCGGCAAAATAGTGTTGACCTAACAAAAATTAAGGGCACAGGCAGCCATGGACACATTGTTAAAGCAGATATTGATCAATTCTTGCAAGGAAAAGGAAACCAAACAGATGCTACAATTGATGAGAAAACAGAACCAGCATTTATGCCTGCTAATTCAGTTTCGTCAGATGCTTTATGGCCACAAACGAGGGAAAAAATGTCATCAATTCGCAGAGCAACTGCCAAAGCAATGATTCGCAGCAAGCAGAATATTCCACATGTTACCGTCTTTGATGAGGCAGTGGTAGATCAATTATGGGATCATCGAAAGAAATACAAAGAGTTGGCTGCTAAACGAGAAGTACATCTAACTTTTTTGGCTTATGTTGTTAAGGCATTAGCGTTAGTTATGAAGGAATTTCCAATCTTCAATTCCCAAGTTGATCTGGAAAATCAGGAGATCATTTACAATGGCTATATTAATATTGGAATTGCTACAGATACCGATCACGGCTTATTCGTTCCTAATGTTAAACACGCTGATCAGCTGAGCTTATTTGATATTGCCCGGGAAATATCTGAAAACACTCAGAAGGCAAAAGCTGGGAAATTAACTAGCGGTGATATGAAGCATACCGGAATGTCAATCACTAATATTGGCTCAATCGGTGGTGGCTTCTTTACGCCAGTCATCAATTGGCCGGAAGTAGCCATTTTAGGTTTAGGACGGATCGTTAAAGCTCCAGTTGTTGCTGAGAACCAGGTGCAAGTTGCCTATGTAATGAAATTATCATTATCATTTGATCATCGAGTAATTGATGGAGCTACTGCTCAGCGTGCACTGAATCGATTAAAAGAATTATTAGAAGATCCAGAACTGTTATTGATGGAAGGGTGAGAAACAATGGTAGTTGGTGATTTTGCAATTGATCTAGATACTGTCGTCGTTGGAGCTGGCCCTGGTGGTTATGTCGCAGCAATTCGAGCAGCTGAAAAAGGGCAAAAGGTAACAGTAATTGAGCGTGAGTTTATTGGGGGGGTGTGTTTAAATGTTGGGTGCATTCCTTCAAAAGCTTTAATTGAGGCAGCTCATCGCTATCAGCGTGCGATGAATTCTACCAAAATGGGGCTACGAGTGACCGCTGCCACTTTAGATTTTAAACAAACACAAGCTTGGAAAAAAACTGTAGTTGATAAATTAACGGGTGGAGTTGCTGGCCTGTTTAAAAAGCATAAAATTGATGTAATTTGGGGCAGTGCCTTTTTAAAAAATTCTCATTCTTTAAGGGTTATTAAGAGGGATTCAGCTCAAACTTATACTTTTAAGAATTTGATTTTGGCAACTGGAAGTCATCCAATCGAAATTCCCAACTTTAAATTTTCAGGCAGGGTTCTCGATTCAACGGGGGCACTTGATTTACAAGCAGTTCCTAAGAACTTAGTTGTAGTTGGTGGTGGCTATATTGGTTGTGAATTGGCCTCAGCTTACGCTAACTTGGGAGCACATGTTTCAATTTTAGAAGGCAGTGATCGGATTTTAGCTAATTATGAACCAGATTTAGTTTCAGTAATTGAGCATCATTTTAGTCAGCAAAAAGTTGACATTTATACGAAAGCGATGGCCCAAAAAGCTGAACAAAATGATCAGCAAGTTACGATTACGTTTAAAGTAGCTGGCGAAGAAAAGAAAATTACAGCCGATTACTGTGTAGTTTGTGTTGGCCGTAAACCAAATACGTATGAAATGGGCTTAGAACACGTTGGTATTCAAATGGATCAAAGGGGCTTAATTAAGGTTGACGCTCAAAGCCGCACGACAGTACCAAATATTTTTGCAATTGGTGATATTGTACCTGGACCAGCTTTAGCTCATAAAGCTAGTTATGAAGGAAAAATTGCTGCTGAAGCAATTTCAGGCTCAAAAGCAGTGATTGATTATCGGGCGATGCCTGCAGTTTGTTATACCGATAGTGCAATTGCAACAACAGGTTTAACTTTAAAAGAGGCCCGAGATCGTAACTTGGATGCTGTTAAAGCTCAGTTCCCATTTGCAGCTAATGGTCGGGCGATTTCAATGGATAGTGCAACTGGATTTGTTCGCTTGATTTTTGAAAGGTCGAGTCGCGCGTTATTAGGAGCCCAAATGGTTGGTCCTCATGTTAGTGATTTAATTTCAGAATTGACCTTAGCTATTGAAACTGGAACAACAATTGATGATTTAGCTTTGACGATTCATCCGCATCCAAGTATTAGTGAAGCTGTTTTGGATGCGGCTGATGTTGGGTTGGGATTGCCAACTAATATTTAAAAGGTTGTAAGGGAAGTAGTATAAATGCAATATTTAGCCATGAAGAGTTTTGATATCCGCCGCAATTTAGCAACGGAACAATATTTAATGAATAATGATCAAATCAAATTGCCAATGGTTTTATTTTATATTGAAAAACCATGCGTAATCGTTGGACGTAATCAAAATACAGTTGAAGAAATTGATCAAAAATATTGTCGGGAACATCAAGTAACTGTAACTCGCCGTTTATCTGGAGGAGGTGCAATGTATCAAGATTTAGGTAATCTTTGCTTTAGTTTTATTGTTTCCGCTAAAGAGCAGCGCTTTGGTGATTTTAAAACAATGGTTGCTCCAATTGTTAAAGCTTTACATGAAATGGGAGTAACTGGAGCGCAAGTGACTGGTAGAAATGATATCGTTGTTGATGGTAAGAAATTTTCTGGCAATGCGATGTATACTAAAAACGGGAAAACTTTTTCTCATGGAACATTGATGCTTGATGTTGATACTTCAGAAGTGGCGAAGGCTTTACATGTGCCAGAGGACAAAATTAAGTCAAAAGGAATCAAATCGGTTCGTAGCCGAGTAACAAATTTGCGACCTTATCTTGCACCAGAATATCAGCAAATAACAACTGAGGAGTTTCGTGATCAATTGATTATGCGATTGCTGAAAGTTTCAGGAATGACAGCTGCTCAAAAGTTTGAGTATCAGCTAACGCCAGCGGATCAGGAGCAAATTGAATTGCTGCAACAAAAATATTACAATAATTGGGCTTGGGTCTACGGCCAGTCTCCTGAATATACGGTTCAAAAACGGAAACATTTTACTAACGGAACGATCGATGCTCGTTTGTTGATTAAACAAGGAAAAATTAAGCAAATTAAATTTTATGGTGACTTTTTTGGAACTGCGAATGTTGCTGATTTAGAAAAACAACTTCAAGATTTAACTTATCAAGCAGCACCGCTTGATCAAAAACTTTCACAAATCGATTTGGACCAGTATTTTAAAGGAATTCCACGCAAGGAAATTATTAAGTTATTAGTTGATTAGCAACTAAAAGTATTGATCATTGGCTGGTCAATACTTTTAGTTTGCTTTTTCAATTTTGAAAGGAATTTTTAAATGGATTGGCAGCCAATTTGGTATCGTCAAAATGTGAATTTTGCATCACTACCAGTCAAAACTAAAGAATTGACGGAAACAATTCAAATTAATTGTAATCTTAGTGGTGATAAGATTCGCATTGTGTTAACTAATCAATTTGGGCAAGAAACGTTGATTTTTGAAAAAATTGAAGTGGCCTTGGATCCAATGTTTCACATGAAACAGCAGCTGACCTTTCAAGGAACAAAAATTTTCAAAATCCCTGTCGGTCGACAAATCATTAGTGATGACTGTTATATCAAAGTTACCAGTGGCTGTAAACTGTTTTTTCGATTGAG
>NZ_AHYZ01000137.1 GCF_000255495.1 Liquorilactobacillus vini DSM 20605 | reverse complement strand
AAATAAAAGCAAATACTAAGCTTCTAAAATGCATTTTTTGAAAAACTTAACATTGAAAAATAGCTTACTAAAAAAGCAGCAAATGTTATTAAAGCATACCAAATATAAAAAGCATTAATATAGCTAAAATGAAATAAAAGGAATGCCCAAATGTAAAGATAAGTTGATGGATAAAATAAAAACGTAGCTACACCTGTTTGCTGGAAAACATTTGTTGCTATAAAAGTAAAAAAATGTCCTTGTTTTAAATTGCAAAAAATTTGTTGAACTCTTGAAGCATGAAATGAAAAATCTGAAAGTTCATATATTCTTCCAGTTTTTATATACCAAGCAATTGTAGAAACAGAAGCTAATAAAAAAATTACAATTGCAAAAATATTAAACATAAATCTTTTTCTTTTCATTGATAAAATCCCCATTAATATTCATAATTTGTTAGCACGAACCATCCAAAAATTTGTATCTGTGTTTATATTTGGAAGGGCTGAAAAAATATCTGTAACATTTAGTATGATTCAGAGTTAGCACTTCTACCGTGTAGTTGCCCACTGTTAAAATTGTGCATAAACACACTCCTTTTTTGACAAATTATAACACAAAAAGTTTATAAAAATCTTGCTAAATCTGTTGATAGACCTAAATAATGCATTAATTGAAACTTTGTTAATTCGTTAATTTCACTTTTTTTCTTGCATTGATATTAGTAAATGAAGCGCAAGCCGGTTTGCCTCCAATTTATACTCTCGCAACTAGGATACCCGCCTTTAGCAACAGATGATGCAAATTTACTTTTTCAGTTGATAAATGGAAGATATGAACGTAAATCAACAATTGTGACAACCAATCTGCCACTATCAAGTTGGGGAGTGGTCCTTCACAATTTGGCAGCAGCCGAAGCGATTCTGGTCGTCTTGTTTATTATTCGCATATTATCAAAATTAAGGGAAAGCCATACAGGTTAATGAATGGCCAACAGTAAACCGCCATTTTGGAGGTGCGGACGTTTTTTGGACCATATTAATTACATCTGTTTTGTTCTTGGTACTGTAAAGGACTGATACCACCAAGAGATATTTTTATCCTTTTTTCGGTAATTTCAGTTCTGTAATTTGGCAGTTTGTTCGAACTCGATTCAAGCAGGTCATCTTGCTTTACTCGGTACTCATCAAGCAAGCATCTGTATTTGTAGTAGTTGAGATGCTTGAGTGCCCTAGCCGTTTATTAATTGCTTAAATCAGAATAATCTGAAGAAGCATGAAAGCAACATACAAATAGCTAAGTTAAGGAAAATGAAACTTTTTTTGTGTAATCCAAGTTCATTCGATAATTAATGTGGCATATGATTTTGGATTGATTGCTGGTTAACTCTAACAATGCAATTTGCTGGTCTATTTTTCTTTTTTCAAGCAGCTGTTACTCTCACTGCAATGATTTTAGGGGTCTTAGGCTGATATTATAGTTCTTCAGGTTGAATTGAGATTTGGGGAATAGAAACTCAGATTTACTTAAACATAGCTCTGTAAAAATTACCGTAAAGATCGTAGGTATTACGTTTTTCAGCAGTAATTGCTACAAACCTTTTACTTACATCAAGATATAAATAATTACTTTTGATTGTTTTGATTTGTTATAGATAACTGCAACATCTTGAGCAAAGTCTTTTTCGATCAAGTTATCAGAAATATTGGTTGTACTTGAGGTAACAATTCGGCGTTTTATTAATTATTGCTTTTTAAAATTTTGATAATTAGAATGTTGTTGTGTTATAATAAATAAGTTATGTCTTGACGTAAGATTTTGTCGGTAATTATAAATAAAGCGTAGTCTGGCACTAATGACTTGAATAGACCTATTTTTATTTAGTCATTATGAACATTAATTAATTGTTTTGAAGATGAATAATATTAATTATAATTTAATTCGAAATTTTGTTAAATAATGATTGTTTCTTGTAAGATTTGCAAGGAGCCATTAAATTTAATTGAATGAAAAAAGCCGATTGATTTTATAAATTGAGCGGTATTTTTTTAAGAGATTTCAAATGTATTTTTTTGGAGGAGTTTTTAATGAATTTAGAAAAAAATGATCAGCAGTTTTTAGGTCATCCTCGTGGCTTAGCAACACTTTTCTTCACCGAAATGTGGGAACGCTTTAGTTACTATGGTATGCGGGCAATTTTGCTTTTTTTACATGTATTATGCAGCTTCTAAAGGTGGCCTTGGGTTAGACAAACCGTTAGCAGCGTCAATCATGTCAATCTATGGTTCACTGGTATATCTTTCAAGTGTCTTGGGTGGTTTTGTCAGTGATCGAATTCTCGGCAGTCGTAAAACAGTTTTCATTGGTGGCGTTTTAATCATGTTTGGTCACATTGCTTTAGCAACTCCATTTGGAAAGATTGCTTTATTTATTTCGATTGCTTTGATTGTGATTGGAACAGGTTTATTAAAACCCAATATTTCTGAAATGGTTGGTGGATTATACCAGGAAAATGATCCACGACGTGATGCTGGTTTTAGTATTTTTGTTTTTGGGATTAATATGGGAGCATTTATTGCGCCAATCGTAGTTGGTTATCTTGGTCAAAATGTTAATTTTCATTTAGGCTTTTCATTGGCAGCAATTGGAATGTTTTTTGGCTTATTGCAGTATTACTTTGATGGGAAAAAATATCTTTCACGTGAAAGTTTATATCCAACGGATCCTTTAGAACCTGAGGATTTAAAAAAAGTTTTGCGTTGGTCACTTTTAGCAGTAATTTCGACTGGTCTAATTTTAACTATTATGAAATTATTTGACCTCTTAAATTTACAAAATATTATTTTTTTGATTACAATAGTTGCAATCTTTATTCCGATCTTTTATTTTATTATGATGATTGCTAGCCGCAAAGTTACCAAGATCGAGCGGTCCCGAGTTAAAGCCTATATTCCTTTATTCATAGCCAGTATTTTGTTCTGGTCGATTGAAGAACAAGGATCGGTTGTGCTAGCTTTATTTGCTAATGAGCAAACACGGCTATCTTTTTTCGGCCTAATTAAATTTCCATCGAGTCTTTTCCAAAGTTTAAATCCATTCTTTATTATGATTTATGTACCAGTTTTTGCAATGCTATGGACTAAGCTTGGGCAGCATCAACCATCATCACCAAAAAAATTTTCGTATGGCTTATTCTTTGCCGGAGTTTCATTTCTTTGGATGATACTGCCAGTGTTACTTTACGGAACAAGCTCAAAGGTTTCTCCGTTTTGGCTTTTTATGAGCTGGGCGATCGTTATTATTGGTGAAATGTTAATTTCGCCGATTGGTTTATCAGCAACGACTAAACTGGCTCCTAAAGCTTTTCAGTCGCAAATGATGAGCATGTGGTTTTTAAGCGATGCTGCCGCTCAAGCGGTGAATTCACAATTAGTTAGATTCTATAACCATAGTACCGAAATTGCTTACTTTGGAATAATCGGTACGATTACGATTATTTTTGGCCTATTGTTACTAGTTATTTCACCGCAAATCGAAAAATTAATGATTGGTGTTAAATAGTTACTTGCAAACCTGGTTAAAGTAGCGTATAATTCATTAAGTCAGGTGTTAATTAACATCATGTTTGGAAGGGTAGCGAAGTCTGGCTAAACGCGGCGGACTGTAAATCCGCTCCTTCGGGTTCGGTGGTTCGAATCCACTCCCTTCCATTATTTGTTGATGGTAAGTCGTTCATTA
>NZ_AHYZ01000138.1 GCF_000255495.1 Liquorilactobacillus vini DSM 20605 | reverse complement strand
AAATAAAAGCAAACACTAAGCTTCTAAAATCATTTTTTGAAAAACTTAACATTGAAAAATAGCTTACTAAAAAAGCAACAAATGTTATTAAAGCATACCAAATATAAAAAGCGTTAATATAGCTAAAATGAAATAAAAGGAATGCCCAAATGTAAAGATAAGTTGATGGATAAAATAAAAACGTAGCTACGCCTGTTTGCTGGAAAACATTTGTTGCTATAAAAGTAAAAAAATGTCCTTGTTTTAAATTGCAAAAAATTTGTTGAACTCTTGAAGCATGAAATGAAAAATCTGAAAGTTCATATATTCTTCCAGTTTTTATATACCAAGCAACTGTAGAAACAGAAGCTATAAAAAAAATTACAATTGCAAAAATGCTAAACATAAAGCTTTTTCTTTTCATTGATAAAGTCCCCATTTTTATTTATGTAAAAATATCCGAGTTTGTGTTATATTTAACTCGGATAAGCCGTAGCTTTCTACCCCAAGTTTTTAGCTAAGGCTTATTTTTTTGCTACAAATCACTCGTATATCTTATTGCTTTCCCTAAAATCCTAGCTGGATTGTCCTTGCCAACAATAATCGGTGTATATTCAGGGTTATCTGGCATTAAAAACATCGTTTTATTTGACCTCTTAACTCTTTTTAAAGTAGCTTCATTAGTTTCAACTATCAGAACAGCCGCTATTTCGTTATCATCCACATCAGGTTGCTGTCTAATCAACACTTTAGAACCATCTGGGATTGTTGGCTTCATTGAATTGTCTTTAGCCTTTAGATAGAAGCATTTACCGCTTGGCAGGTAGTTAACTGGTTCATCAATGTATTCCTCTATGTTTTCCTCGGCTAAAATTGGATCTCCACAAGCTATCTCACCAAGCAAGGGGATTTTAACTGTTTTGGTTATTGGCACTACGTTGTCTGGTTTACTACTAATCAATTCTAAACGAGTTATATGGAAGAAATCGGCTAACTGTTGAATTTTTTCAATTCTTGGATATTTTTCAGCATTAGCCCAGCTCCTTACTGTTGAATCTGAAATGCCAAGAGCTTTAGCTAAATCAGCAACAGTCATTCTTCTTTTATTTAATTCTTCTTTCAAATTATTTGCAAGCGCTAATCTAACTTTGTTTTCCTTTGCCATTATTTATTGCCTCCTTTCAAACTATATATTACACTAAAAGTGTGGTAATATAAACATACTTTTTTTAAAAAATATCACTTTAAGCGTGATAAGTTAGCAGTGTTCCCAGAAGCTCGTTACTTTAGTGACGAGTAGTTCACATGCGCATTCTAAGACTACTTTCACATTTCAGGCGTGCAGTTTTGTGCAGTTATGCGTGAAATCAAATTTGAGAGTACACAAAATAGGCCAACTGAGTTGACCTAGAAAATGTTTTTTGTGGTGCATTTGCGGTGCAATCAAATTCCAAACATACATTTTATCGCTAAAGTCTGCAAAAAAAAAAACCTTTAAATCAATGCTTTGCAAAGATTTACAAGACTTTTCTTAATGTATATTGGGCATACTGGGCTCGAACCAGTACATTGCGGATTCAGAGTCCGCTGCCTTACCAATTTGGCGAATGCCCAATAAATAATGTTGTTTATTAACAACTGACTATTACATAATACTAGAATTTTTTTTTGATGTCAAACTAAATTTAAGGTTGG
>NZ_AHYZ01000139.1 GCF_000255495.1 Liquorilactobacillus vini DSM 20605 | reverse complement strand
ATTTGGTTGAGCATTTTTAGTATAGTAATCAGTTTCACCAAAAGGAACAGTATAGTTAAACTGATAAGTATAATTTTTATAATCGAGCTGAGCAGGTTGAAGTTGCTGAATATTACTGCCTTGTATGTTTTTTTTTAAATAAGCATTGGGATTAAATGGATAAACTTCCGATCCCACATTATATGTTGATCCATAAAAGCTTAGAAGACCAATTGACATAATAATCAAAGATAAAATATATTTTTTTGAAAAATTTAATTTTTTT
>NZ_AHYZ01000140.1 GCF_000255495.1 Liquorilactobacillus vini DSM 20605 | reverse complement strand
ATTTGGTTGAGCATTTTTCGTATAGTAATCAGTTTCACCAAAAGGAACAGTATAGTTAAACTGATAAGTATAATTTTTATAGTTGAGCTGAGCAGGTTGAAGTTGCTGAATATTACTACCTTGTATGTTTTTTTTAAATAAGCATTGGGATTAAATGGATAAACCTCCGATCCCACATTATATGTTGATCCATAAAAGCTTAGAAGACCAATTGACATAATAATCAAAGATAAAATATATTTTTTTGAAAAATTTAATTTTTTT
>NZ_AHYZ01000141.1 GCF_000255495.1 Liquorilactobacillus vini DSM 20605 | reverse complement strand
AATGAAATAACCTTAAGCAAGCTACTAATTTTTGATGATGCTATTATGCTCAAAAAAAGTGCAGCATAAATTAGATATCTAAAAGGTAACTGAACTGTTGATAGTAGTCCTTTATCAAAACTTTTCCAAGGAAAAATGGATGTTGATATTATTGTAAAAATAATGCCAAGCAAATAAATTTCTTTGTTTAGTCCTTTATATGACCAACTCCAGCCTAAAAACAGTGTGACTAAAAGAACTAATCCAATACTACTATTTTCGGCTATGTTTGAAAAAGATTGCTCTAATAATATTGAAGCATCATTAAGAATACCTATTTGCTGATAAGGAGCTTTAACTCCTTTACCAATATAATCAGTAAAAAAAGGTACTATTATTGGAGCAACTAATAAAATTGTTAACAAGGCACTTTGCAATAAGTACTTGATTCTATCAACGGTTAATCTTTTTCCAACAAAAAACTTTGCAATTAAAATAATTAAAAATATTTCAAAAATTAAAAAGATGCTTAAAATATGAGCATATGCTACTAAAGATAAGCCAATACTTAATAGATACCATTTTTTGTTATTTCTAAAAATAATTTCATAAAAGCCAAGAAAAACAAGTGGAAGGAAAGTAGATGCTAAAAATTCTCCTAAAACAAATCTTCCAAGATATAATCGATATGGAACAAATACAT